>JBQCFA010000337.1:0-2002 GCA_051959695.1 Rhizobiaceae bacterium | reverse complement strand
CGGCGGTGGAGACGGAGGATTTTCCGGTGATGCGCGTACTTCGCGACGTGGAACTGACCTCGGCCGACATGGCCTTCGTCAACGGGAGCGCCTGAACTTCATGGCGGTCTACACCGATGTCACCGAGGCCGAACTCGGCGCATTCCTGAAGAATTATCCGATCGGCGAGTTGCTTTCCTACAAGGGCATCGCCGAAGGCGTCGAGAATTCCAACTATCTTCTTCACACCGGCTCGGGTTCCTTCATCCTGACGCTTTACGAAAAGCGCGTCGAGCGCGCCGACCTGCCTTTCTTCCTCGGGCTGATGCAGCATCTTGCGGCGAAGGGCATCGACTGTCCGGTGCCGGTCCACCAGAACGGCGGCGACATGATCGGCGAACTCGCCGGCCGTCCGGCGGCGCTGGTCACCTTCCTCGAGGGCATGTGGATGCGCCGCCCGACGGTGGGGCATTGCCGAGAGGTGGGCAAGGCGCTGGCGCGCCTGCATCTGGCCGGCCAGGACTTTCGGATCACAAGGAGGAACGCGCTCGGCGTCAACGGCTGGCGTCCGCTCTGGGACCTGTCACGCGCACGCGCTAACGAAGTGGAGTCCGGGCTTGCTGCCGAGGTGGAAACCGATCTTGGCCGGCTCGAAGCCGGCTGGCCGTCGGATTTGCCCGCCGGAATCATCCACGCCGACCTCTTCCCCGACAATGTGTTCTTCCTCGGCGAGAAGCTTTCCGGCCTGATCGATTTCTATTTCGCCTGCACCGATCTTCTCGCCTACGATGTGGCGGTCTGCCTCAATGCCTGGTGCTTCGAACGCGATCATTCCTTCAATATCACCAAGGGTGCGGCACTTCTCGACGGCTATGTAGGCGTGCGGCCGCTGAGCGCGGCAGAGGTCGCCGCGCTGCCCGTCCTTGCCCATGGCGCGGCGCTGCGTTTCATGCTGACGCGGCTGTACGACTGGCTGAACGTCCCTGACGGCTCCTTCGTCAGGAAGAAGGACCCGCTCGAATATGTCCGCCGCATGCGCTTTCACAGGGCGATCCGCACCGCCGCCGAATACGGGCTTCCGGTATGAAGGAGGTCGAGATTTTCACCGACGGTGCGTGTTCGGGAAATCCCGGTCCGGGCGGCTGGGGCGCCGTGCTGCGCTTCAACGGCCGCGTCAGGGAAATGTCCGGCGGCGAAGCGCTGACCACTAACAACCGAATGGAGCTGACGGCGGCGATCGAGGCGCTCGGCGCGCTGAAGGAGGCCTGCCGTGTCGACCTCTATACCGACAGCAACTATGTTCGTGACGGCATCCGAGGCTGGATCGCCGGCTGGAAGAAGAACGGCTGGAAGACCGCCGCGAAGGCGCCCGTGAAGAATGCGGAGCTGTGGCAGGCGCTCGACGCGGCGCAGACTCGCCACGACGTCCATTGGCACTGGGTCAAGGGCCACGCCGGCCATCCCGAGAACGAGAGGGCCGACGAACTGGCGCGTCAGGGCATGAAACCCTTCAAGCCGAAGAAGAAGCCGAAGCCCGCACCGAAGACGAAGGAGAGTTGAGGCGCGCCTGGCTGCGTCTCACAGTTGCTCCATCAGCGCCGCCGCGCCCGAGGCGACGGCCTGGCCGGGGGCGTCCTCGATGTTGAGCGCCTTCACCGTGCCGTCCTCGACGATCATCGAGAAGCGCCTGGAGCGTATCCCGAGGCCGCCCTTGCTCATATCCGTTTCCAGTCCCATGGAGCGGACGAAATCGCCGTTGCCGTCGGCAAGATAGAGGATCTTTCCTTCGCCGCCTGTGAACCGCGCCCATGCGCCCATGACATGGTGGTCGTTGACGGCGACGACCGCGATCTGGTCGACGCCCTTGTCGACGATGGCATCGTGATTTTCAAGATAGCCGGGCAGGTGGTTGTTGCTGCAGGTCGGCGTGAAGGCGCCGGGAACGCCGAACAGAACCACCTTCTTTCCGGCGAAGATTTCGGCGGTGGTCAGGTCTTTCGCGCCGTCCGGTGTCATTGTCTTC
>JBQCFA010000336.1:0-9502 GCA_051959695.1 Rhizobiaceae bacterium | reverse complement strand
AAAACAATGCCTTGGCGCTTGCGGTTGATGTGTGTTGCGAATGTGCAACGTCAATTTTCCGCCTCCTTTGCGTCGATGAATTTCCGCGTTTCCGGTGCGCTTCGGCCGCATTTTCCGACGACATAGGCAACCAGGCAATTCCGGCCGTTTCCCTCCCGGGCGGCGCAGGGTGTCCAACAGGAAGGCGCGTTGTGTCTGGCCTTCCGCGGCAGGAGTAAGGAAATGAACATGAGAACAATCAAGATCATCGGGCCGCTCGCGGCCGCCGCCGGCATAACGGCTCTCGTCGGCGCTTCTTCGGCTTTCGCGGCGGACGCGGTCACCGAAGCAGCCCCGGCTCCGGCGCCGGTTGTCGAGGCGGTCCCCTCCGGTTGGGCCGGCGCGTATGCCGGCGTGCAGGCCGGCGGCGCGATTGCCGGCCGTACCCACGTTCCGGGCAACCGTATCCATACAGACGGCTTCCATGGCCGCGGGTTCGGCGGCTTCAATATGCAGAACGGCCACTTCGTCTACGGTGTCGAAGGCGATATCGGGTATGACGGGTCTAGCGGGTCGCGCGCCGGTGTGCGCTCGCGCGGCGGCATCGATGGATCGCTTCGCGGCCGCGCCGGCTATGCCCCGAACGACCGCCTGCTCGTCTATGGCACGGCTGGCGCCGCGGCCAAGAGCCTGAAGGTGACCACGCCGGTCAGCAGCGACCAGAATGCGGTCTACGGTTGGACGGCCGGCGCCGGCATCGACGCGAAGCTCACCGACAAGGTCTTCGCCCGGGTCGAGTATCGTTATACCGACTACGGCAAGGAGGCGTTCAACGTAGGCGGCGTCAAGTCGAACGTCAGCGACAAGACGAACACCATCGAGGCCGGTATCGGCGTCAAGTTCTGATCCTGCAAGGCAGGTTCGGGCAAAGGCCGGGTTCATCGCCCGGCCTTTTTCTTATCGCGGCGTCAGCGCCGCGAGTTCCGGAAACTTTTCGTCGAAACGTTTCGCCCAGCGGCGGAGCCTGCCGTGGCCGCGCTCCCATTTGCCGGCGAAGCGGAGGTCGAGATAGCCGAGGCAGGCCCTGAGAGCTATCTGGCCCGCCGTAATCTTCTTCGGCAGCTTCGGCGGCGCGGATTCGAGCTGGTCGAGCGCGCGCACGACCTTGCTCCACTGTTTATCCAGCCAGGGCTGGTGAACGATCTCCTCGGGGCGGAAGCGCCGTTCATAAACATGCGCGAGCAGGCAGTCGCAGATGCCATCCGCGAGCGCTTCCAGCCTCTCCGCTTCGAGCCGCTTGGCTGGATTGCGTGGGAACAGCGCGTTCTTCGACGCGCGATTGAGGTACTGGGTGATGGCGCGGCTGTCGAAAAGACTTTCACCGTCGTCGGTCAGGAGCACCGGGATCTTGCCGAGCGGATTGTTTTTCAGAAGGATCTCGGGCTCCTCGCCCGTGTTGGTGGGAACCGCCTCGACCGCGATGCCGGCATAGGCCGCGGCCATGCGCACCTTGGCGCTGTAAGGGGACGGGGAAGCGAACAGAAGCTTGGGCATATTCCTCTCCGGGGTGATGTCGACGCGACATTAGAGCGCCGGATCGTCGATGGGAACCGCCCGGCTCGCCCGTCAGGGCCGTGGACCAACGGCTTGCGCGGACGAAGTATCGGAACGCGCATTGCCGCTGCCGACCGCCTGACTTTGGCTCGAGCAGCGAAAAGCGCCGTCTCTCGCATCAGTGGTGGGAGCGGCTCCGTGGCAGGTACTGCCCGTCCGGCAGGCGGCGGAACATCTCGGCGAGTTGAGGATGCCTGATCGGCTCGCCGGAATCGTCCTCAAGGAGGTTCTGCTCCGAAACATAGGCCACGTACTCGGTTTCGGCATTCTCGGCCAGCAGATGGTAGAAGGGCTGGTCCTTCCGCGGCCGCGCCTGGGCGGGAATGGCCTGATACCATTCCTCGGTATTGTTGAATTCCGGATCGACATCGAAGATCACGCCGCGAAACGGAAACAGGCGGTGACGCACCACCTGGCCGATCTTGAATTTCGCGGTCTTGATCTGATCCATTGCCTCGGGCCTACGCGGATAACTGGCGCGGTAGTCGCGCCTGTTCAATAGATCGCGGCTTGACGGCGCGCAACACCGTGCGCTAGCCCACCGCGTCAAAGCGGCGGGAGCTGGAGCCGATGTCGGACGTCTTCGGCCTGGTCCTGCCGTTCTTCGGACTGATCTTCGTCGGCTTCGTGATGGCGCGCATCGTGCGCCAGCCGGTCGAGGCGCTCGGCTGGATGAACATCTTCGTCATCTATGTCGCGCTGCCGGCGCTGTTCTTCCAGCTCCTGTCGAAGACCCCGATTGAAAAGCTCACCGAATGGACCTTCCTGTTCGGATCGGTGTTCTCCACCTTCCTCATCTTCCTGGTCATGTTCCTGTCCTCGCTCGCCGCCTCTCGCGGCGCTATCGCCGAAAACACGATCCGCGGGCTCGCCGCGGCCTACGGCAATATCGGCTACATGGGGCCGGGACTGGCCATCCTGGCGCTTGGGGAGCAGGCCGCCGTGCCCGTCGCGCTCATCTTCTGCTTCGAGAACATCATGCATTTCACCATCGCGCCGATGATGATGGCGCTCGCTGGAAGCGACAGGGACCCGCCAGTCAGGCTCGCCGTCGGTGTCGTGCGGAAGATCGTCCTCCATCCCTTCATCATCGCGACCGCATTCGGGGTTGCGGCGGCCTGGTCCGGCCTATCCGTACCTGTCGCGCTCGATCGGCTGCTGGACTACCTGGCGAAGGCGGCCGCGCCCTGCGCGCTCTTCGCCATGGGCGTCACGCTGGCGCTGCGGCCGCTGAAAAGGGTTCCGCGCGAACTCGGCGCCATCGCCCTCCTGAAGCTCATCGTGCATCCCGCGCTCTGCTACGCGATGCTGAGCCTCGTCGGCCATTTCTCGCCGACATGGGTGTTTTCCGCCGTGCTCCTGGCATCGCTGCCGACGGCGACGAACGTTTTCGTCATCGCGCAGCAATATCACGTGTGGGTGGAGCGCGCTTCTGCAAGCGTTCTCCTGACCACCGTGCTGTCTGTCGCAACAGTGACGACGCTTCTCTACGCCATCAAGAGCGGGATGCTGCCGCCGGACCTATTTCCCTGACGGGCGAGCGATCTCTGGTACCCGTCCGCCGAAGAGGTGCCGCCAGCCGCTGCCGGGTCGCAGGCCCTCTCGCATGAAGAAACCGCGGACCGGCGCGAAGCCGGCAAGCAGCCCGAGACCGGCGCTGCGCATGATTTGCGCCGGAAGGAAGTCGGAAAGCAGAGAATAGTTGAGCATGTTGACGGCGCCGCTACGCGCCATGATGTCGGGCCGGCGCCTGACATCGTAGCGCAGGAGCGCCGCCGGCGCGCCAGGGTCGGCACGGCTGGCGCCCGAGGTGGCGACCAGATCCTGTATGTCGCGGACGCCGAGATTGAGGCCTTGCGCGCCGATCGGCGGGAAGACATGCGCGGCCTCGCCGATGAGTGCTACGCGCGAGGCGCCGAACCGCGACGGCAGCGCGGAAGACAGTGGGTAGACCTGCCGGCCGGGTTCGACTTCGATCTTGCCGAGCATGGACTGCATCCGATCCTCGATCTCGCGAGAGAGCGGACCGTCGTCCAGCGCCATCAGCCGCGCCGCCATCTGCGGCCGCACGACCCAGACGAGACTCGAACGCCGGCCGGGGAGGGGCACTTGGGTAAACGGACCGGTTTCAGTATGAAATTCGGTCGAAATGTTCCCGTGCTCGCGGAAATGCGCAAAATTCAAAACGAGAGCCGACTGCGCCTGCCCGCGCAGATGGGTGCTGATGCCCGCCGCCTTGCGCGCTGGCGAGGAGCGTCCGTCCGCCGCCACCACCAGCCGCGCGACGATCGCGCCACCCTCGGTTTCCGCTTCCGCCTCGTCGTCCAGGAGCCGATAGCGGGTGATCAGCGATTGCCGCCACTCGATTCTGCTGCACTCGCTCACCGCCGCTTCCAGGGAGCCCAGGAGGTGGCCGTTGGGTATGTTGTAGCCGAACGCGTCTTCGCCGATCTCGCTTGCCCGGAACGTTACGGTCGGGCTGCGGACGAGACGCGACGTGCCGTCGATGATTCGCATGGCGCGAAGCGGCGCCGCTGTCTCGACAAGCGCCTCGAACAGGCCGAGTTCCCTGAGGAACGACAGCGACGGCGTCATCAGCGCCGTTGTCCTGCGGTCGTCTGCCTGCGCCGGCGGGCCCGCCAGGGTAACCGTGAATCCGGCCTTGGCGAAGGCCAGCGCGGCGACCATTCCCGCCGGGCCAGCGCCAGCCACCAGTATGTCCGAAGAGTCCTTGCCGGTCATCGCAGCGGTTCCTCATTCGCGCGCCATGGCATCGCCCGGCGCGTTTCCAGAGATATATGGCCCATCCGGCCTTCCGGCAACGCGGCCTTTGGATCCGGCGAAAAACCGGCCTCGATTAAGGTATCTGCGCGACCGGCAATGGCTTCCTACATCGCCGAATCGGCTTCCCCTTTCATCCGCTTCGCTCTATTCTCCGTGGCGGAGAGGACAATCTATGATCACCATGGACCGGGCTTCGGGCGGTGCTGTCGCCCCGTCGCCGAACGGCGGCGCTTCCCGTTATTCCGCGCCCTTGACCGATCGTTGTTGCCGGGCGGGACAGCGGAGCCGTTCACTTTCTCGCAGCGAGCGCATCCGGGAGCCGCGCCTGCCGTGAAGCGCAAGAAAGTCACCTGGCCGCAAGCGCGCGCATTCTCGGTCCACCTCCTCACCGCGTCCGGCTCGTTCCTTGCGTTCCTGTCGCTGGTGGCGGCGAGCGAGGAGCGCTGGCCGGCGATGTTCTGGTGGCTGGGCCTTGCGCTTTTCGTCGACGGAATCGACGGCCCCATCGCACGCAAGCTGCAGGTCAAGGAAATCCTGCCGACATGGTCGGGCGCGATGCTCGACAACATCATTGACTACGTCACCTACGTGTTGATCCCCGCCTTCGCTCTCTATCAGCGTGGTTTCATGGGACCGGGACTTTCCTTCACCTCGGCGGCGCTGATCGTCATCACCAGCGCCATCTACTACGCCGACACCGGCATGAAGACGAAAGAGAACTTCTTCAAGGGCTTCCCGGTCGTCTGGAACATGCTCGTCTTCACCCTCTTCGTCATCGAACCGGGAGAATACGCCTCCTTCGCCGCCGTGGTGGTGGCCGCCATCCTCACCTTCGTGCCGATGAACTTCCTGCACCCGGTGAGGGTCAAGCGACTGCGCGAGATAAACCTGCCGGTCTTTCTGCTCTGGAGCCTGCTTGGCGTCATCGCGCTTTTTGAGGGGATGGAGGCGCCGCCATTCATAAAATCCGGGATTGCAATCACCGGCATATACCTCTTCTTTATAGGAGGCATCATGCAGGTGTTTCCGAAGCTGGGACTGAAAGGCACGAACGATGGTGAAGGCGATCCGCATCCATGAGCACGGGGGGCCGGAGGTTCTGAAATTCGAGGATGTCGATCCCGGCAAGCCAGGGAAGGGCGAGATTCTCATCGAGCATGGCGCGATCGGCCTGAACTTCATCGACGTCTACTATCGTACCGGCCTCTATCCGCCTCCGACCGGCAGTCTGCCTATAATTCCGGGCGGCGAGGGGGCCGGCAAGGTCTTGGAAGTCGGCGAGGGGGTCGAGGGCCTCCAACCCGGCGACCGGATCGCCTATGCCGTCGGCTTCGGCGCCTATGCCCAGCGGCGCATCATCGCGGCGGACCGTGTCGTCAAGGTGCCCGACGGCATATCGGACGAGCAGGCCGCCGGCATGATGTTGAAGGGCATGACCGCCGAATACCTTCTGCTGCGCACCTTCAAGGTCAAGAAGGGCGACACGATCCTCTTCCATGCGGCGGCGGGCGGGGTCGGCCTGATCGCCGGCCAGTGGGCGAAGCATCTCGGCGCCACGACGATCGGGACGGCAGGTTCGGCCGACAAGGTCAAGTTGGCCAAGGCGCACGGCTTCGACCATGTGATCAACTACCGCGAGCAGGACTTCGTCGAGGAGGTGAAGAAGATCACCGGCGGCGGGCTCTGCGACGTCGTCTACGATTCGGTGGGCAAGGACACGTTCGAAGGATCGCTGAACTGCCTGAAGCCGCTCGGCCTGCTTGCGCTCTTCGGCCAGTCGTCTGGCCCCGTACCGCCCTTCAATCTCGGCGTGTTGGCGCAGAAGGGATCGCTCTACATCACGCGCCCGACGCTCTTCACCTACAACGCGAAGCGCGAAGACCTGGAGAAGTCCGCCAAGGCGCTTTTCGATGTGGTGAAGAGCGGCGCCGTCAAGATAGAGGTCAAGCAGCGCTACAAGCTTGCCGAGGCGGCGCAGGCGCATCGCGACCTGGAGGCACGGAAGACGACCGGCGTGACCGTCCTCGCGCCTTGAGCGGCCCGTCCGACTTCGCGTGAAACAATTGAAGCTATTTCAAATGGAGCACGCTTTGCGAGTGTCGGCATTCTCGCCTAGGATCGTCACGGGAACATAAGAAAGCAGTCTGGAGGACACGCGGTGGACGCTGAACGCGCCGATGCCGGCGAAGCCTTGCTTGACGTGCGCGGGCTGACCAAGACTTTCGGCTCGCTCAAAGCCTGTGACGGCGTTGACCTGAAGATCAATCACGGCGAGATTCACGCGCTTCTCGGCGAGAACGGCGCTGGCAAGTCCACCTTCGTCAAGATGTTGTTCGGCTCGCTGGAGCCCTATTCGGGCGAAATCCGGTGGAAGGGGGAGAAGGTAGCGATCGGCAGCCCCGGCAAGGCCAGGCAGCTAGGCATCGGCATGGTCTTCCAGCATTTTTCGCTGTTCGACGCGCTTACGGCGGCGGAAAACATCGCCCTTTCGCTGGACGACGGCTCGCCGATCAGCGCCATCGCCGCGAAGGCAAAGGCGCTGTCTTACAGCTACGGCCTGCCGCTCGATCCTTATTCTCTTGTCGGCGACCTTTCCGTTGGCGAGCGCCAGCGCATCGAGATCATCCGCTGCCTTCTGCAGACACCGGACCTGATCATCCTCGACGAGCCGACCTCGGTGTTGACCCCTCAGGAAGCCGACAAGCTCTTCGAGACGTTGGAAAGGCTCCGTTCGGAGGGCAAGTCGATCCTCTATATCTCGCACCGCCTGGAAGAGGTGAAGCGCATGTGCGACGGTGCCACCGTACTGCGCCACGGCAAGGTGGTGGGCCATTGCGACCCAAGGCAGGAGACGGCCTCTTCGCTGGCCCGCATGATGGTCGGCAGCGAGGTGAACGCGGTAACGCGTCCGCCGGTGGACGCCAGGGCGGACCATCCGCCGCTGCTTGAGATACGCAGTCTCAGCCGTAAGGCCGCGACACCGTTTTCGGTCCCGCTGCGAGCGATCGACCTGTCGGTCCGGGCGGGCGAGGTGGTCGGTATCGCCGGAGTCGCCGGCAACGGGCAGGGCGAGTTCTTCGAAGCGGTGTCGGGCGAGGCGCGGCAGGACGACGCCGCGTCGGTTCGTATCGGCGGCAAGGATGCTGGACATCTATCGATATCGAAACGCCGGCTGCTCGGCGCTGCCTTTGTACCGGAAGAGCGTCTCGGCCATGGGGCGGCTCCACAAATGTCCTTGTCCGAGAACCTGCTCCTGTCGCGCTTCGCGACGGATGGGAAGGCGTTTCTCGGGCCCTTGGGAACGATCAGGACCGCGACGATCGAAAGCGCTTCGGAGCGCATCATCGAGCACATGGACGTCCGCATGAGCGGCAAGGACCCAGAGGCCGCGGCGCTTTCGGGCGGCAATCTGCAGAAGTTCATAGTCGGGCGCGAGCTCGACCGCCAGCCGACCGTGATGATCGTGAACCAGCCGACCTGGGGCGTTGACGCCGGCGCGGCTGCGCGCATCCGCCAGGCGCTGATCGAACTGGCGCGCGCCGGCTCGGCCGTGCTCGTCATCAGCCAGGACCTGGATGAACTGTTCGAGATATCGGACTACATCGCAGTCATGCATAACGGCGCCATGTCGGCGCCGCTGCCGATCGCCGAGGCGAGCTTCGAGAAGATCGGCCTCCTGATGGGCGGGGCATCGCCCGAGCAGGGACATCCGGTGGGGGAGGCCGCCTGATGCGCATCGAACTCGTCAAGCGGCCCCAGCATTCGGCACTGTTCTCCGTGTTGTCGCCCTTCATCGCCTTTGCGCTTACGCTGGTCTTCGGCGCCATCCTGTTCGCGCTGCTCGGCAGGAATCCCGCGACGGCGATGTATATTTATTTCATCTCGCCGCTCACCCAGCTCTGGCAGGTGCACGAGCTTGCCGTGAAGGCCGCGCCGCTCATCCTCATCGCGGTGGGTCTGGCGGTCTGCTACCGCTCCAACAACTGGAACATCGGTGCGGAGGGACAATTCACCATCGGCGCCATCACGGGATCCATCCTGCCGGTGCTCGTGCCCGACTACCAGGGAGTCTTCCTGCTGCCGCTGATGCTCATCATGGGCATGATGGGCGGTGCGCTCTACGCTGCCATCCCGGCACTGCTCAAGGTACGCTTCAACACCAATGAGATCCTGTCGAGCCTGATGCTCGTCTATGTGGCGCAGCTCTTTCTCGACTGGATCGTGCGCGGCCCCTGGCGCGACCCGCAGGGCTACAATTTCCCGCAAACCATCGCCTTCAGCGATGCTGCAACCCTGCCTCAGCTCTTCCCCGAACAGGGGCGCGCAAGCTGGGATTTCGTCTTCGCGATTGTCGCCGCCCTCATCGTCTGGTTCCTGATGGCGCGGACGCTGAAGGGTTTCGAGGTCAAGGTGATCGGCCAGAGCCCGCGTGCCGGCCGCTTCGCCGGCTTCTCGAGCGCCCGCATGGTCTTCTTCGGCTTCCTGATCTCCGGCGCGCTCGCGGGGCTTGCGGGCATCTCCGAGGTGTCGGCGACGATCAACCAGCTCCAGCCGGTCATCTCTCCCGGCTACGGCTTCACCGCGATCATCGTCGCATTCCTGGGGCGGCTCAATCCGATCGGCATCATCGCCGCGGGTCTGGTCCTCGCGCTCTCCTATCTCGGCGGCGAGGCAGCGCAGGCGGCGATCGGAATATCGGACAAGACCGCTCGAGTGTTCCAGGGGATGCTGCTCTTCTTCGTCCTCGCCAGCGACACGCTGATCTACTACCGCATCCGCCTGATCCGTACCCGCCATGCCGCCCGGGAGGCCGCTCTTGAGCATTCTTGAAGCCGTCCTCGTCACCATCGTGACCGCGTCGACGCCGCTCCTGATCGCGGCCATCGGAGAACTGGTGGTAGAACGCTCCGGTGTCCTCAACCTCGGTGTCGAGGGGATGATGGTCATGGGCTCCGTCAGCGGCTTCGCCGCCGCCTATTCGACCGGATCGCCGTGGCTTGGCGTTCTGGCCGCGATCATCGTCGGCGCCGTCTTTTCCCTGCTCTTCGCCTTTCTCACGCTCACGCTCGTGACCAACCAGGTGGCGACCGGCCTGGCGCTCACGCTGCTTGGGCTCGGGCTTTCA
>JBQCFA010000335.1:0-11323 GCA_051959695.1 Rhizobiaceae bacterium | reverse complement strand
GACGAGGGACGTGGCGGCGTCTTCATGGCTAATATGGTCGCCCGCCGGAAGGACCCTCGCCCGATCTTCGCCATTTTCGACGAAGCTATCTGGAACGAAGCCGGCTGCGAGTTCTTCGCTCCTCCGAACCCCAACCTACTTCGAGCCGGTGGAACGCTGCACCGGGCCGACAGCCTCGGCGAACTCGCCAGGATTGCCGGCCTTCCCGGCGATCGGCTGGCGGCGCAGGTGGCAGAACACAACGCTCGAATTGCCGGCAGGCTAGACGGGCTGTCGCCATCAAGGACCGATCCCGGCGCGAAAACTCGCCCAATTTCGTCCCCGCCTTTCTACGCGGCGCCCGGTCGAGCCGCCATCACCCACACGATGGGCGGTCTCCGCATCAATGCCACCGCGCGCGTGCGCGATAGGACAGGGCAGCCGATCCAGGGCCTTTACGCCGCCGGCAACAGCGCCGGAGGCTTCGAGGGTGGCCCGACCATCGGCTATATCGGCGGGCTGATGCGGGCGCTCGTCTTCGGCCTCGTCGCGGCGGAGGACATCACAAAGCGGCACGCGCAAGCGGATTGACTATGTGTCATGCGATCAAAGCGAATGCACCTTCACTTCCGACGTGGTGTTCACGAGTCCGGATCCATTCGACGAAGGTCCTGGAACTGTGGGCGGCGTGTTGATTTCTGCTGATGCTACGGCGGAAATGACGGAGCGACCGGCGGCATAGAAATCAGCCCGATCCGCCTTAACCAAGCCGCCAGACTGTCTCGTCAGACGGGTCCACCTCACTCATCTCTGGCGCAGTGCACGATCGTAAAGTCGTATTCTGGTGCGTCGTGTCGCCTTCGGAATGAAGCCTCAAAATGCAAAACGGTCAAAATTGCCCTCGGAGCGGAACTCGACCGACCATCCGGCAACCGGAGACTCGCCGCACATCCCGCTCGAAAACGGACGCACAACCGACGTATTTGCAGGCAGTGGAAGCGGATTGGAACAGGAATATCGCCGAGAGAACGCCCGCTTACGGGGAAGGTGCTAAACTGGAGACCGAGTGCGGGGGTGGCTGGCGGAGAGAAAGGGATTCGAACCCTTGATACGGTTTCCCGTATACACGCGTTCCAGGCGTGCGCCTTCAACCACTCGGCCACCTCTCCGCAGCGAGGACAACGACCGTTGCCGGCCTGATCCCCAGTGCGGCTCATCTAGTCGATCCGGAAGGGAATGCCAAGCATGGCGAGCGCGTCTTTTTCGCTGCGGTGCCGCCTTCCCGCGGACCACGTCATTGCCGGTCGGGCGTACGCGGGCTACGGTTGCCGGATGATCCGATTTGTCCTTCGCATCCTGGCGACCGTTTCGCTTGCGGTCGCCGCGATCCTGGCCGTCCTCGACGCCACCCGATCGGTGGCGATGTCGAGGCTCGTCCTCACGCCGCTTGGCAAGAGCTGGAAGGCCGTCGCGCCGGAGGCGCTCGACAGCGCGCGCGCGGCGATGGAAAGTCATTGGCCGTTTTTCTGGGATACGATCGTGACCCGGGTTCTGGCCGTGCCGGGCTTCGCGGTCTTTGCCGTTCTGGCTTTCATCCTCTACGCGGCCGGGCACCGGCCCGAGCGACGCGGCTACTTCGCCGCCGACTAGAGCATTTCCGGCGAAAACGGAATCGCCTTAATGCTCCATCTCTTTGTTCCTACGCAAAACCGCTTCACACTTCTGCTGGAATTGCTCCAGGCGCGTCGGCGCCGGACGGAAGGCTGGCGTGTTTTTCCGGCAACCACGTTTTCCAAAAGGTCAAAAAATCCACGTGTATTTTGCCCTCCGCCGTGCAAAAGTGCCGGCTGAGCGGGGGCGACGATCCCTGCCGGGGCAGCCCCGAAGCGGCAAGCCGGAACAAGGGGCGCCATACTTTGGAAAAGACAACCGACAGGGTGTGGATCACATGAAGCGTTTAGTCCTCGGCCTCGTGGCCGCTACCGCAATGACCCTTCCGGCGCTCGCCGCCGACATCAAGCCCGCCATCATCTACGACCTCGGTGGCAAGTTTGACAAATCCTTCAACGAGGCCGCCTATCACGGCGCCGAGAAGTTCAAGAAGGAAACCGGCATCGGTTACCGCGATTTCGAGATCTCCAACGACACGCAGCGCGAGCAGGCGCTGGAGAAGTTCGCCGAAGACGGCAACAGCCCGATCGTGGCGATGAGCTTCTCCTTCGAGCAGGCGATCAAGAAGGTGGCGCCGGAATATCCCAAGACCCAGTTCGTCATCGTCGACGACGTGGTCGACCTGCCGAACGTCCGTTCTGTGGTCTTCAAGGAGAATGAAGGCTCCTATCTTGTTGGCGTCATGGCGGCGCTCGCGTCGAAGACCGGCACGGTCGGTTTCGTCGGCGGCATGGACGTGCCGCTGATCCGCAAATTCGGCTGCGGCTATGTCGGCGGCGTCAAGGCGACCAAGAAGGACGACAAGGTGATCCAGAACATGACCGGCGACACGCCGGCGGCCTGGAACGATCCTACCAAGGGCGGCGAGATCACCAAGTCGCAGATCGACCAGGGCGCCGACGTAATCTATGCGGCGGCGGGCGGCACCGGCGTCGGCGTGCTGCAGGCGGCGGCGGATGCCGGCAAGCTCGCCATCGGCGTCGATTCCAACCAGAACGGGCTGCAGCCCGGCCACGTCCTGACTTCGATGGTCAAGCGCGTCGACGTCGCCGTGTACAATGCCTTCATGGATGCCAAGAACGACAAGTTCACCTTCGGGCCCGAGCGTCTCGGCCTTGCCGAGGATGGCGTCGGCTACGCCATGGACGACAACAACAAGTCGCTCGTCACGCCGGACATGCAGAAGGCCGTCGAGCAGGCCAAGGCCGACATCATCTCCGGAAAGATCAAGGTGCACGACTACACGTCGGACAATTCCTGCCCGTACTGAGCGGGACCACGCCTTTCGAAGGACCGTCGGCGGTTGCCGGCGGTCTTTTGTATATGGACTTCTACCAATGCGGCGGCCGGGTCACCGGCACTTCCGGACGGGCCTGCTCCTCCAGTTCGAGAAAGCGGGTCGCCAAGACATCCAGCTTCTTGCGGAGCTGGTCGATGGTCTTCCATTGCCCGGCGATCTCGGCCGAAAGCTCGCCGATGGTCTTTTCCTGCTCGGCGATGGTGATCTCGAGGCTGGTCAGCCGATCGTCGTCGGTCGAATTCAAACGGATATCCTTTCGAGAGCCCGGCGCAGCGGTTCGTCTAGCGGCATGGGCCGCCGCGTCGCCCGAGCGACATAGACGTGTATGAAAAAGCCTTCCGCCGCGGCGACATCCTCGTCGTTGCGGAAGAGGCCGACCTCGTAACGAACTGAAGATGCGCCGAGCCTGGCAACGCGGATGCCGGCCGTGACCGCGTCGGGAAACGCCATCTCGGAGAAATAACGGCAGCCGGTCTCGACGACGAGCCCGATCTGTCCGCCCGAATGGATGTCGAGCACGCCTTCGCCGATCAGCCATCCGTTCACCGCCGTATCGAACAGCGAATAGTGAACCACGTTATTCATGTGGCCATAGATGTCGTTGTCCATCCAGCGCGTCGCTATCGTGTGGAACGTGCGATAGTCCGAGCGGACGGAGGGTGCCGGTCGTTCGCTCACCACGCGGCCCGGTAAATCGCCAACGCATCGGCCTCGGCGACCTCGCGCGGATTGTTGACCAGAAGCCGCGTCTGCTTCATGGCGTCCGAAGCCATCTTGCCGAGATGTGCCTGGCCGATGCCGACGTCGCGCAGCCGGCTTTGCAGTCCCACACGCTTGGACAATGCAGCCAGTTCTTCGATGAAGGCGGCCGAGAGGCCCTGCGCACCCTCCTCCCCTTCGAGCGCAGGGAAGGCGTCGGCGGCGATCTCGGCATAGAGATGGGCGGCGTGAGGCGCATTGAAGCGCAGCACGTGCGGCAGCACCAGCGCGTTCGACAGCCCGTGCGGCACATGGAACGTGCCGCCGATCGGATAGGCGAGCGCGTGCACGGCGGCGACCGGCGAATTAGCGAAGGCCTGACCGGCCAGCATCGAACCGAGCAGCATGGCGCCCCGGGCTTCCATGTCCTTGCCGTTCGACACCGCTTTTTCGATATTGGCGCCGAGCAATCTCAACGCCTGCCTGGCCAGCATGCGCGAAAGCGGATTGTTGTTGGCATTCTTCGAGGCATAGGCCTCGATGGCGTGAACCATGGCGTCAACGCCGGTCGCGGCCGTGATCGCCGGTGGCAGCCCGAGCGTCAACTCCGCGTCGAGGACGGCGATGTCGGGCAGGATCACCGGCGAAGAGACGCCGCGCTTCTCCTCTTCGCCTACCGTGATGATCGAAACCGGCGTCACCTCCGAACCGGTGCCCGCCGTGGTGGGAACGAGCAGCAGCGGCAGCCTGGGACCCTTTGCGTTTGCAACGCCCCATATGGCATCGAGATCCTCGCCCGCGCCGCATAGCAACGACGCGAGCTTCGCCACGTCGAGCGATGAGCCGCCGCCGAAGCCGACCACGCCGGATATGGCGGCAGCGCGGCCCGCCTCGACGGCATTCTCCAGCGTGGCGCGGGAAGGATCGGCCTCCACCGCGTCGAAGACCGTCACGGCGATGCCGGAAGCATCGAGCGAGGCAAGGGCTGGATCGCAAAGCCCGAGGCGTCGGAGCCCCGGATCGGTCACCACCAGGACGTTTCCGCCGAGCCTTCCGCCGGCAATCTCGCCGAGGCGCTTGGCCGCGCCGGGTTCGAAGACGACCGAAGGCGTGGTGTTGAAGATGAAGGGCGAGATTTGGGAATTTTTCATGATGCGCGAAATTGACAAGCGGTCGACGATTTGTCGAGAGTGTTGCCGGCACGCGGCGTATCGATTGGCAGGGCGCGGGCGCCATGCTAATCCTTGACCAAACGATAAAAATTCCTGCGGGGAACGAGGCTGGCGGATGGCGGAAGCCGCAATCGAGCTGATCGGCATCAACAAGAGCTTCGGCGCCGTCCGGGCAAATCGCGATATCCATCTCACCGTCGAGAAGGGCACGATCCACGGGATCATAGGTGAGAACGGCGCCGGCAAGTCGACCCTGATGTCTATCCTGTACGGATTCTACCAGGCAGACAGCGGCGAGATCCGCGTCGACGGCAAGCCGACCAGGATCAATACGCCCAACGACGCGATCGCGGCGGGTATCGGCATGGTGCACCAGCATTTCATGCTGGTGCATAATTTTACGGTGCTGGAGAACGTCATCCTCGGCGTCGAGGGCGAGGCGCTGCTCCGGGCAAGTATTGCAAAGGCCCGCTCCGAATTGCGGCGGCTGGAGCGCGAATATGGACTAGAGGTCGATCCCGACGCGGTCATCGAAAGCCTGCCGGTCGGGTTGCAGCAGCGGGTCGAAATCCTGAAGGCGCTCTATCGCGGCGCCGAAACCCTTATCTTGGACGAGCCGACAGGCGTGCTCACTCCGGCGGAGGCCGACCACCTTTTCCGCATCCTCCGCCAGTTGAAGGAGCAGGGAAAGACCGTCGTTCTCATAACCCACAAGTTGCGCGAGATCATGGCTGTCACCGACAACGTCTCAGTCATGCGGCAGGGCACGATGGTGGCGACGCGCAAGACCTCCGAGACGACGGTCGGTGAACTCGCCGAACTCATGGTAGGTCGCCGCGTGCTGCTTCGCGTGGAAAAGGGCGAGCCGAAACCCGGCGACTTCAAACTGGAAGTCCAGGGGCTGACCGTCAAGGATTCCCGCGGCGTCACCATGGTCGACAATGTTTCGTTTGGCGTGCGCGCCGGCGAGATCGTCGGCATCGCCGGCGTGGCCGGCAACGGCCAGTCGGAACTGATCGAGACGATAGCCGGTATCCGCCATGCGGTTTCCGGCAGCGTCCTGCTCGACGGCAAACCGATCGAGGTAACCGGCCACGCGGATCCGGGCGAGCTCAGGGAACGCGGCCTCGCCCATGTGCCGGAGGACCGCCACCATGTCGGCCTGGTGCTGCCGTTCGAGGAGAACGAGAACTCGATCCTCGGCTACCACGACCAGGCGAAATACCTGAAAGGCGTTTTCCTCGATATCCCGGCCATCCGCGAGGACGCGCGGGACAAGATCAGCAAGTATGACATCCGGCCGACGGACTGCCGGCTGAAGACGGCCAATTTCTCGGGCGGCAACCAGCAGAAGATCGTGCTCGCCCGCGAAATGGAGCAGGATCCCGACGTCCTGATCGTCGGCCAGCCGACACGAGGCGTCGATGTCGGCGCCATCGAGTTCATCCACAGGCGCCTGATCGACATGCGCGACCAGAACAAGGCGGTGCTACTGGTTTCGGTTGAGCTCGACGAGATCCGTTCGCTTTCCGACCGGATCCTGGTCATGTTCGACGGGCGCATCGTCGGCGAGCGCGGCCCGGAGGCCAGCGAAGGCGAACTCGGTCTGCTGATGGCCGGCGTGGAGACCAAGGAAGCCGCGGAATGAGCACGCCCTACGCCAAGCTGCCCGCCTGGGCGGACTACGGCCTGATCCCGTTCATCAACGTCGTGGTCGCGTTCCTGGTGGCAGGGCTGGTCGTGCTCATCGTCGGCGAGAACCCGTTCGAGGCGGCGGTGATCCTGATCAAGGGCGCGCTCGGCGGCGGCCAGAACATCGCCTATACGCTCTACTACGCGACCAACTTCATCTTTACCGGCCTCGCCGTCGCGGTCGCCTTTCATTGCGGCCTGTTCAACATCGGCGGCGAGGGCCAGGCCTATGTCGGGGGGCTCGGCCTTTCGATCGTCTGCCTTTCGCTTGACACCACGTTCCCCTGGTGGATCAATTTTCCCCTAGCCATCGTCGCCACGGCCCTCTTCGGCGCGCTGTGGGCGTTGATCCCGGCCTATCTCCAGGCAAA
Organism: Rhizobiaceae bacterium; assembly: GCA_051959695.1. Taxonomy (GTDB): domain Bacteria; phylum Pseudomonadota; class Alphaproteobacteria; order Rhizobiales; family Rhizobiaceae; genus Mesorhizobium_L. The sequence goes on along the minus strand of JBQCFA010000335.1, from coordinate 4,439 downwards.
GCGGGGGTCGCATATCGTCATCACGACGATCATGTTCAATTTCATCGCCGCCAGCCTCATGGTCTACCTTCTGGTGGGGCCGCTCAAGGCGGCGAACACCATGGCGCCGCAAACGCGCGACTTCCTGCCCGGCGGGCAGCTGCCCAAACTCAACTTCATCCTGCAATGGATGGGCATGAGCGTGCGCTCGGCCCCATTCAACATCTCGTTCCTGCTCGCGCTGGCGGCGTCCGTCTTCGTCTGGGCGCTGGTCTGGCGCACCCGCTTCGGATACGAGCTTCGCACCATGGGCTTCAGCCCCCAGGCCGCGCGCTACGCCGGCATCAACGAGACCCGCATCATCATCGTCACCATGCTGATTTCCGGTGCCCTGGCCGGCCTCATGTCTATCAACGTCGTCATGGGCGACCAGCACCACGTGGCGCTCGATTTCGCCTCGGGCGCCGGCTTCGTCGGCATCGCCGTGGCGCTGATGGGACGATCGCACCCGTTCGGCATCATCCCCGCCGCCATCCTGTTCGGCATGCTCTACCAGGGCGGGGCTGATCTCTCCTTCGAGATGCCTGAGATTTCGCGCGACATGATCGTCATCATCCAGGGGCTGGTGATCCTGTTCGCCGGCGCGCTCGAGCACATGTTCCGCCCGGCGATCCAGACGATCTTCGCCAGCGTCAGCCCTCGCTCGGTCGGCGTGGAAGCAAAGGCGGGCGGATCATGACGGAAGCATACACGGTCGTCCTCCAGATCGCCGACGCCACTGTCCGTGTCTCGGTGCCCCTTCTGCTCGCCGCGCTCGCCGGCCTCTACTCGGAACGATCCGGCATTTTCGACATCGGACTGGAAGGCAAGATGCTGGCCGGCGCCTTCGCGGCGGGCGCCGCGGCCTATGTGACAGGCTCGGCCTGGGTCGGCCTCGGCGTCGCCATCATCGTCTCGATCGCCATGTCGCTGGTCCACGGCGTCGCCTCGATCACCTATCGCGGCAATCAGATCGTGTCCGGTGTGGCGATCAACTTCATCGCCTCGGGCTCGACCGTCATCCTCGGCCAGGCCTGGTTCCGGCAGGGCGGGCGTACGCCTTCCGTATCCGGCTCCGCCCGCTTCGGCGATATCGTCTTTCCGGGAGCGGACGCGATCCGGCAGATACCGATCGTCGGGCCGATCTACTCCAACGTGATCTCCGGCCACTCGATCATCGTCTATTTCGCCTTCCTGATGGTGCCGTTCACATGGTGGGTGCTTTTCCGCACGCGCTTCGGGCTCAGGCTGCGCGCCGTCGGCGAAAACCCGGCCGCCGTCGATACGGCAGGCATATCGGTTGCCTGGCTGCGCTATCGCGCGGTGATCTGCACCGGCATCCTCACCGGCGTCGCGGGCGCCTATCTGTCGATCTCCCAGCAAGCCAGCTTCGTCAAGGACATGTCGGCGGGACGCGGCTTCATCGCGCTTGCCGCGCTGATCTTCGCCAAATGGAAGCCGGTGCCGGTCATGTTCGCCTGCCTGCTCTTCGGCTTCCTCGACGCGATCTCCATCCGCTGGCAGGGCATCGCGCTGCCTGGCATAGGCAGGCTGCCGGCGCAGCTGATGCAGGCGCTGCCCTACATCCTGACCGTGGTGCTGCTTGCAGGCTTCATTGGCAAGGCGATCCCTCCACGCGCCGGCGGCGTACCCTATGTGAAGGAGAGGTAGATGCGGCAAGCGGCATTGGGCAATCGGCAGTCTGGTTTGATTCTCGTACCCGCCGGTGATGGCGGCCGCTTGGTGACTGTTAGGAACCGCCCGCATACCGACTGCCGATTGCCGTGACCTGACCATGTCGCATGATCTATTCCTTGCCGCCCGCGCCGCCATGGCCAGGTCGCATTCGCCCTATTCGCGCTTTCCCGTCGGTGCGGCGCTGAGGACGGCGGATGGCCGCGTCTACGCCGGCGCCAATATCGAAGTGGCCTCCTATCCCGAAGGATGGTGCGCGGAGACGACGGCGCTCGGGCATTACGTGATGGGCGGCGGAGGTGAGATCACCGAGATCGCCGTAGTGGCCGAGAAGATGGCGCGCATCACTCCCTGCGGCGGCTGCCGGCAGCGGCTGGCGGAATTCGCCACGCCGGACACGAGGCTCTATCTATGCGATGATACGGGGATCGTGGAAACGGTGACGATGGGCCAGATGCTACCACTCGGTTTCAGCGGCGAGACGCTGAAATGAAGCCCGCCATCGACCTCCTGGTCGAAAGGCTCGCCGGCCTTGCGCCGACGACGGCGCTGGTGCTCGGCTCCGGTCTCGGCAGCCTGGCCGGTGAGATCGAGAGCGCGGTCCGTGTCCCCTATGCCGACCTGCCCGGCTTCCCCCATGGCGGCGTCAGCGGCCATGCGGGCGAACTCGTTGCCGGCAAGCTTTCCGGCAAGCCGATCATCGTTCTGGCGGGCAGGGTCCATTATTACGAGAAAGGCGATGCGGCGGCGATGCGTCCGGCGCTGGAGATCCTCGCCGGAGCCGGGGTGAAGACGCTGCTCCTTACCAACGCGGCCGGCTCGCTCCGAGAGGACATGCCGCCGGGCTCTGTCATGCTTATCGAGGACCACATCAATTTCTCCGGCGCCAATCCCCTGATCGGCGAGGCGAGCGACCGTCGCTTCGTCGGCATGACCGGCGCCTACGACGCCCGACTTCGCGAGGCGCTTGCCAAGGCCGCCGAGAGGGTGAATATCCCGCTGCACCGCGGCGTCTACATGTGGCTCTCCGGCCCGTCCTTCGAGACGCCGGCGGAAATCCGCATGATCCGCCTGCTCGGTGCCGACGCGGTCGGCATGTCGACCGTGCCGGAAGTCATCCTTGCGCGTTTCCTCGGGCTTCGCGTCGCCGCATGCTCGGTCATCACCAATCTCGCCGCCGGCATGACCGGCGCGGAACTGTCCCACCAGGAGACGAAGGACATGGCGCCCGTCGGCGGGGCGCGGCTCGCCACGATCCTTCGCGCAGCGATTGGAGAAATCGCATGAACGTCAAGACGGACCACGCCGGAATGGCGACCGCTCGGCCCGCCACCGAAAAGGGCCTGGTGCCGGTCCATACCGCGATCAAACGCAACGAAGGCATGGCGCTCGATCCCGCCCTGTTCGAGGGGATGGACGTCAACCTTTCCGCCGCAGAACGCCGCGCTGCGACGCTGACGACGCGACGTTCGGTCAAGAAGGCATGGCAGGCGGCTTGGCTGGTGCGCGCCATCGAATGCATCGACCTGACCACGCTCGCCGGCGACGATACGCCGGGCCGTGTCGAACGACTCTGCGCCAAGGCGCGGCATCCGCTGCGCGACGATCTCGTCGATGCGCTGGGCCTTGGCGGCTACCGGCTGCATACGGGCGCGGTCTGCGTCTATCCCACGATGGTGCCCGTCGCGGTCAGGGCGCTGGAGGGCTCCGGCATTCCGGTCGCGTCCGTGGCGACCGGATTTCCGGCCGGGCTGACACCGCTCAAGCAGCGCTTGGATGAAATCCGTTACGCGGTCGGAGAGGGCGCCGCCGAGATCGACATTGTCGTCACGCGCGCCCATGTGCTCAACGGCAACTGGCAGGCGCTATACGACGAGGTGCGGCAGATGCGCGAGGCGTGCGCGGATGCACACCTCAAGGCTATCCTCGCAACCGGCGAACTGAAGACGCTTACCAATGTCTACAAGGCCTCCATGGTGGCGATGATGGCAGGCGCCGACTTCATCAAGACCTCGACCGGGATGGAAGCCGTCAACGCCACGCTGCCGGTCAGCCTGGTGATGGTGCGTGCCATCCGCGCCTATCTGGAAGCGACCGGTTACAAGATCGGTTTCAAGCCAGCCGGCGGCATCCGCGCCGCCAAGGACGCGCTCGCCTGGCTGATTCTGATGAAGGAGGAGCTCGGCCGCGACTGGCTGGAGCCGGAGCTGTTCCGGCTCGGCGCCAGTTCGCTTCTCGGCGATATCGAGCGGCAGATCGAGCATTTCGTCACCGGCCGATATTCGTCGGCGGACAGGCACGGAATCGCGTAGGACCAGGAAGATGAACCAGATCCAGGATATCCTCAGGACGATGGAATACGGTCCCGCGCCGGAAGAGGACACCCACGTCCGTGCCTGGCTGAAACGTCACGACGGCCGTTTCGGCCATTTCATCGACGGGCGTTTCAGCAAGCCGTCCGGCAAGAGCTTCAAGGTCTTCGATCCCTCGAACGGCCAGGAGATCGCGGAAGTCGCTGACGGCACCGAGAAAGATGTCGACAGGGCGGTGAAGGCCGCGACATCGGCTTTCGTCAAATGGTCGGCGCTTTCCGGCAACCAGCGCGCACGCCATCTCTACGCACTCGCCCGCTCCGTACAGAAGCATTCGCGCTTCCTCGCCGTGCTGGAGACGATCGACAACGGCAAGCCGATCCGGGAAACGCGCGACCTCGACATTCCACTGGT
>JBQCFA010000334.1:0-5587 GCA_051959695.1 Rhizobiaceae bacterium | reverse complement strand
GGCGTGATCGGGCGCGCCGGAGGCCTGCCATGGCGCCTTTCCACCGACATGAAGCGCTTCAAGGCCGACACGATGGGAAATCCCGTCGTCATGGGACGCAAGACGTTCGAGAGCATCGGCAAGCCGCTGCCAGGGAGGCTGAACATCGTGGTGACACGGCAGCCGGGCTGGCATGCAGAGGGCGTGCGCGTGGCGCCCTCGCTGGAAAAAGCGATCCGCCTTGGAAGGGAGAGAGCCGCCGACATGCCGGAAGCAAGCGAGGTCTGCATTATCGGCGGCGGCGAAATCTACAGGGACGCCATGCCTCTTACCGGCTGGCTGCACGTCACGCACGTTCTCGCGGCGGTCGAGGGCGATACTTTCTTCCCGACGATCGACCCGGCGGTATGGGCGTCGGTCTCCTCGATCGATATTCCCGCCGGCGATCGCGACAGCTATCCGACGCGCCATGTCGTCTACGAGCGGCGAAGCGCCGCATGACGAAACGGGGCCAGGCGCTCCCGAATCCTTACCATATGCAAGATTGCACGCTTCCGGCGCGTTGAAAGGGCCTTGCCGCATCCCTATAAGAACACGAACGCAACGCCGCCCGCCCATCCGGGGGAGGCAATAGGGACCGAGAGGGAGTTCATGCCCTGGAGCAATCAGAGCGGCGGCGGTGGCCCGTGGGGGGGCGGCGGAAACGGTGGCGGACCATGGGGGCAGGGCCCTCGCGGACCCGGTGGGAGCGGAGGTCCGCAGGGCACGCCGCCTGACCTCGAAGCCATCCTGCGCCGGGGCCAGGACCGGCTGAAGCGCGCCTTTCCAGGTGGCGGGGGTGGCGGCGGTTTTGCGGTCGGCGTCCTGATCATTGCGGTCCTCGTCGTCTTCTGGGCCTTCAAATCGGTCTACACGGTCCAGCCGGACGAACTGGGCCAGGAGCTCTTCCTCGGCAAGCCGAAGGCAGGGGTAGAGGAGCCCGGCCTGCATTTCATGTGGTGGCCCGTCGAACAGGTGGAGATCGTGCAGACCCAGCAGATCCGCGAGGCGGTCGGCAGCTTCTCCAATTCCTCCAGCGACGAAAGCCAGATGCTTTCAGGCGACCAGAACATCATCGATGTCGATTTCACGGTGATCTGGCGAGTGAACGATCCGAAGAGCTTCCTCTTCAACATCGACGATCCCGAGCAGATGGTGCGCAGCGTCGCCGAAAGCGCGATGCGCGAATTCGTCGGTCGCACGCCCGACGAGGAGGTGCGTACCGGCGGCCGGCAGAAGCTGGAGGAGTCGGTGCAGAAGGTCACGCAGACGACGCTCGACGCCTATCATGCGGGTATCTCGATCGTCGGCGTCCAGCTTGAAAAGGCCGATCCGCCGGCCGAGGTCGCCGATGCGTTCGAGGAAGTGCAGCGCGCCCAGCAGGACCAGGACCGCTTCCAGCGCGAGGCAGACGCCTACGCCAACAAGAGGCTCGGCGATGCGCGCGGCGAAGCGTCACGCCTACGCGCCGAGGCCGAAGGCTACAAGGAGAGCGTGATCGCCCAGGCGCAGGGCGAGGCGGCGCGGTTCATTTCCGTCTATGACGAATACAAAAAGGCCGAGGACGTGACGCGCAAGCGGCTCTACCTGGAGACGATGGAAAAAGTGCTCGGTCGATCCAACAAGATCATCCTCGACGAAAAGGACGGGCAGGGCGTCGTTCCCTACCTGCCGCTCGATGAACTGATGAAGAAGCCCTTGCCGAAAATCTCCGCCTCCGGAACGACCAGCGGCCAGGAGGCGTCGAAATGAGCCGGCTTCCGTTCATCGTCGGCGCCATCGTCGTCATTCTTCTCATCGTCTATTCCTCCGTCTTCATCGTCACGCCGACCCAGCAGGCGATCGTTATGCGGTTCGGGCAGATCACGCGCGTCGAATCGCAGCCCGGCCTCTATTTCAAGGTGCCGACGCGCTTCATCGACACGGTCCAGTTCGTGGACAGCCGCATCCTCAGGCTCGACATCGACAATCTCCGTGTCCAGGTGAACGACGGCCGGCGCTATGTCGTGGATGCGTTCGTGGCCTTCCGGATCACGGATCCGCGCAAGTTCCGCCAGAACGTATCGGGCAATCTCAACCTGCTGGAAGCCAATTTGCGCACTCGTCTCGACGCCTCGCTGCGCAGCGTCTACGGCCAGCGCTCCTTCGAGGACGCGCTTTCGGAGGAAAGGCTGCAGATGATGCTCGAGGTGCGCGACCAGTTGCGACCGCAGGCCGACGTGCTCGGCGTCGAGATCGTCGACGTGCGCATCCTGCGGACAGACCTCCTGCAGGAGGTCTCGACCCAGACCTTCGAGCGCATGAAGGCGGAGCGCCTCGCAGAGGCCGCGCAGATACGCGCCCGCGGCACGCAGGCCTCGATCCGCATCAAGGCCGAGGCCGATCGCGAGGCGACCGTCACCGTCGCCGATGCCCAGCGTGATGCCGACATATTGCGCGGCCAGGGGGATGCCCAGCGCAACAAGGTCTTTGCCGATGCCTACCAACGCGATCCGGACTTCTTCCAGTTCTATCGCAGCATGAAGGCCTACGAGACGGGCCTGACGGGACAAAGCACGACGATGGTGCTGTCGCCGGATTCGGAGTTCTTCAAATATTTCGACGATGCCACGGGCCTGCTTGCCGCCTCGAAGGCGGCTAGGAGTAGTGGCGCAGCTGTGTCGGCCGGAAGCGCCCCGCCGAGCGCACCGGCGCGCCCGGCCCCTGGGCATAGCCCGGCCCCCGCCCAATAGGCGGGGGCGGTCGTGCACGATTTCCTCGATGCGATCGGGCTCGTGCTGGTGCTGGAAGGCGTCCTCTACGGCCTCCTACCGAACTTCGCCAAGAAGCTGGCCGCCCAGGTGAAGACCGTGCCGGAACCGACGTTGCGCATCGCCGGTCTTGTTTCCGTCGCCGTCGGCGTCGGCATCGTCTGGCTGGTGCGCCGGTAACGCAGTATTTATGCCTTCAGCCGCTGGCAACGTCGCAAACGCGCCGTATTTCATGCGAGAATGCACGAAGCGGCCATGGATGCAGCCGGGCATCGCGGCGAACGCAGGAGATTTTCCGCATGGCATTGATAGGGTTCACGCGCGCCTTCCGCATGACGGCGATGGCCACCACGACGGCCGTCGTGCTCGGCATGTCGGCTGCGCCGGCTCATGTCGAGACGTTCAAGTTTCCCGGCGGCGGACCGACCTCGGTCGCCGATCTCGCCTCGGGCCTGCTGGACGCGGTCGTCAACATCTCGACGTCGCAGACGGTCAAGGGCGGCGAATCGCCGGAAGGCGTCCCGATCCCGAAGCTGCCGGAAGGTTCGCCCTTCGAAGATTACTTCAACGACTTTTTCAACAATCACGACGGCGACGACAGCGACGACAGCCCGCGCAAGGTCCAGTCGCTGGGCTCGGGGTTCATCATCGACGCGGCCAAGGGCCTGGTCGTCACCAACAACCATGTGATCTCGGACGCCGACGACATCGAGGTGAATTTCGCCGACGGCGCCAAGCTGAAGGCCACGCTGGTCGGCACCGATACCAAGACGGATATCGCGGTGCTCAAGGTCGATCCGTCCAAGCACAAGCTCAAGGCGGTCAAATTCGGCGATTCCGACAAGATGCGCATCGGCGACTGGGTGATGGCGATCGGCAATCCGTTCGGGCTCGGCGGCACGGTCACGCTCGGCATCATCTCGGCGCGCAACCGCGACATCAATTCCGGGCCCTATGACGACTACATCCAGACGGACGCGGCCATAAACCGGGGAAATTCCGGTGGGCCGCTGTTCAACATGGGCGGCGAGGTAATCGGCATCAATACTGCCATCATCTCGCCTTCCGGCGGCTCGATCGGCATCGGCTTCTCGATACCTTCGCAGATGGCCGCCGCCGTGGTCGACCAACTCAGCCAGTATGGCGAGACGCGGCGAGGCTGGCTCGGCGTTCGCATCCAGCCGGTTACCGACGAGGTGGCTGACAGCCTTGGCATAGCCTCCGCGAAGGGCGCGCTCGTTGCCGGAGTGATCAAGGGCGGGCCGGTGGATCACGGCGAGATCCAGCCGGGCGACGTGATCATCAAGTTCGACGGCCACGACATCAAGGACATGCACGAACTGCCACGCGTCGTCGCGGAAAGTCCGGTCGGAAAGGAATCCGAAGTGGTCGTCATCCGCAAGGGCAAGGAGCAGACGGTCCACGTCAAGCTCGGCCGGCTGGAGGATGGCGACAAGCTGGCCGACGCCGAGGACAAGCAGAAGGATAGCGTTCAGCCGGACCGGAAGGACAAGCAGCCGCTTTCCGACGCGGTGCTCGGCATGTCGCTCGGTGCGCTCGACGACGCGATGCGTGACAAATTCAAGATCGCGGAAGGCGTCTCCGGCGTCGTCGTCACAGAGGTGCAGCCGAATTCGGCCGCGGCCGAGAAAGGTATCGCCGCAGGGGACGTGATCACCGAGATCACCCAGCAGACAGTCTCGAAGCCGAAGGACGTGGCCGACCGCATTGCCGCGCTGAAGCAGCAGGGGAGGAAGGCTGCACTCCTGATGCTCGCTTCGAAGGACGGCGATTTGAGATTCGTCACGGTCAGGATAGACGGATAGGGCGGCCGGCAGGGGAACGTAAGCACAGGACGCTCTTCCTATCGCGACGCCTCCCAGTCGTCGTGCGCCAGCCGATAGACGACGTGGCGGTGCAGATGCGCGTGATCTTCGCCGACTGCCGGATGATCGAAATCGCCCGATGGGTCGCGCCTCATGCCGATGCGCTCCATGACGGCGGTCGAGCGCCGGTTGGAGGCGACCGCGAAGGAGACGATCTCTTCGAGCCCAAGCGTCTCGAAGCCGAAGGCGAGCCATGCCCGCGCCGCTTCACTGGCGTAGCCCTTGCCCCAGAATTCCGGTGCGAGGCGCCAGCCGATCTCGACCGTGTCGGGCGGAAACATCGGCAAGCCCTTCGGTCGGCTAAGCCCCGCGAAACCTGCGCATTGCCCGCTCGCTGCCGTCTCGATCGCAGCAAAGCCGAAGCCGTCGCGTTCGATGGCGGCGGTCAGTTCGTCCATCTTGACATCCGCCTCGGCGCGGTCGCGGCGGAAGGGAAAGAACTCCATGACCGTGGGGTCGGAATTGATGCGATGAAAGAGGTCCCGGTCCCGCTCCTCCCAGTTCCGTAGCAGGAGCCGCGGAGTGCGGATCGGGTTCACCGGGCGAATTCCGACCGATGGTAACCCTGGATGTAGAGCAGGGCGGTCAGATCGCCGTGGTCGATGCGGATACGGGCTTGCGCCGCCACCGAAGGCTTGGCATGCAGCGCCACCCCCGACCCCGCGAGGCGGATCATGTCGAGATCGTTGGCCCCGTCGCCGACCGCCATGGCATCCTCGGGTGCGAGGCCCAGTCGCGAGGCGATCGCAACGAGCGTTTCCGCCTTGGACTGCCGGCCGAGGATCGGTTCGGCGACCTTGCCGGAAAGCAGGCCGTTCTCTTCCAGGAGCCGATTGGCGATGTTTTCGTCGAAACCGAGGCGCGCCGCCACCGGCCCTGTGAAGGCCGTGAAACCGCCGGAGACGAGCGCGGTGTGGGCGCCAGCCTTCTTCA
>JBQCFA010000333.1:0-4690 GCA_051959695.1 Rhizobiaceae bacterium | reverse complement strand
GCGGCGGTGGTAATCACATATTCGGCGACGGAGAGATCGTTGGCGCCGGTAGCTGGGTAGACGGCAACATCGCGTGCCTTGCAGGCTTCAATGTCGAGATTGTCGAGGCCGGCCGGGCTCACCGGGCCGGTCTTCGAGTTTCGACCTAGATGGACGGTAACATCCAGGCCGGCGTCAGGCGCGCAACCTCATTCCTCCGACGCGCCGCAAACTGAAATCATGCACTCCGGTAGAGCTTGGTCATGACGAATTCGCGATGGCCGAGCGATTCCGCCGCAGTCAGCCGGCCGCTCGCCGTCCTGACGATCATGTCGATCAGTGCGTCGCCTGCCTGGTCGATGGTCATGTCACGGCGGAGGATCCCCGTCACGTCGACGTCGATATGCTCGCTCATGGTGCGCAGCGTGCGCGGATTGGCGGTGATCTTGATGACCGGCACGATCGGGTTGCCGACGATATTGCCCTGCCCGGTCGGGAAGGTGTGGACGACGTAACCGCCCGCGGCCATCAGGGTCACGCATTCCGCCGCGGCCGACGACGAATCCATGAAATAGAGGCCGTTGCCGGACTTCGGTGCCTCGGCGGCGTCGAGGATATCAATGTATTTCGAGGTGCGGCCGATCTTCTCCAGATTGCCGAGCGCCTTTTCCTCGATCGTGGTCAGACCACCCTCGATATTGCCCTTGGTCGGTTGCGATTCCGACAGATCATCGACCTTGTTCGCCTCGATGACGTCGTCCTGGTAGGCCTTCCACATCTTGTACCAGCGCTCGCCCACCTCCGCATTGATGGCGCGCGCCTTGGCGATGTGCTCGCCGCCGGTGATCTCGGACGTTTCGCCGAACACGCCGTAGATGCCTTCCGGCAGAAGCTTGTCATACATGTTGCCGACGGTCGGGCACGAGCCGAGACCCGTGGTCGTGTCGCTTTCGCCGCATTTGGTCGACACCCAGATGTCGGAGATCGAGCATTCCTCGCGCTGCTTCTCGGACGCCCACTGGACATATTCCTGCGCCTTGCGCGAGGCGTCCATGATGGTCTTCAGGTCGCCGTTCTTCTCGATGGCGAACCCTGTCACCGGCTTGCCCGTCTCGGCGATGCCGTCGACGATCTTCTTGGTCCAGCCCGGCTCGATGCCGATAACGATGCAGGCGGCGACGTTGGGGTTGGCGCCGGTGCCGATCATGGTGCGGAAATGCAGGTCGAGGTCGGCGCCGAACTGCAGCCGACCGTAGGAATGCGGCAGCGCCAGCGTGCCTTTGATGTTGTTGGCGACCGCCTCGCAGGCGGCGTTGGAGATATCGTCGACCGGAAGGATGGCGACATGGTTGCGCACGCCGACGCGGCCGTTCTCGCGCCGGTAGCCCTTGAAGGTCAGGTTGGAATATTTCGAAGCCATGGCTTTACCCGAAAAATTGAATGGAGGAGGCGGAGGCCCGCAAGCGCTACCAGCGCTTGGTCTTGAGATTATGGACGTGTACGTGGCCGCCCTTCGCGACATCGGCGACGAAGCGCCCGATGTCCTCGCCGTACTTGATGGCGGTATCGCCGTTCTTGAGATCCTTCAGGGCTACCTTGTGGCCGATCGGCACGTCCGCGCCCGCTTCGACCTCGAACGTAGAGTCGTCCGCCGTCACCACGCCGAGCAGTTTCATGCCCTTCGTCACCCCTTCGACCACGACCACGGCCACGTTGTCCTTGTGCTCGTGCGCCAGAACATGCGGTATCGCCATCGGACCTCGCCCTTTCAATGCCAATCCGTTCAGTCTTATATAAGACATAAGATATCGGTTCTGGCGGAGTCAATCGCGCGGAGGTAGATTGACCATAGGTTTTGCAGGGGACGAAGCATGGCGGAAGCGAACACGGGCGGCACGTTCGGCTATCGGCCGCTCTACATCCAGGTAAAGGACAGCCTGATCCGGCGCCTGATCGACGGCGTCTGGCAGCCCGGCCAGATCATACCCTCCGAAGTCGACCTGGCACGGGAGATCGGCGTCAGCCAGGGAACGATCCGCAAGGCGCTCGACACGATGACGGCCGAGAACCTGCTTATACGCCGGCAGGGCCGCGGCACCTACGTTGCCGAGCCCGCGGAAAGCCGCATCCTCTTCCAGTATTTCCGCCTCGTGCCTGACAGCGACGAGGCGTCGTTTCCCGATTCCCGCATCCTGCGCTGGTCGCGGGAAAAGGCGAACAGGACAGAGAGGGAAAGCCTCGCCCTGCCCCAGAATGCGGTCGTCTGGCGCATCGCCCGCGTGCGCGACCTCGGCGGCGTGCCCGCGATCGTCGAGACGATCTCGCTTTCAGCGGCGCGCTTCGCCGGTTTCGACGGCCTTCCCGGAATACCAAACAACATCTACCGCCTGTATTCCGAGAAGTGGGGCATCACCATCGCGCGTGCGCGCGAGAAGCTGAAGGCCGTCGCCGCCTCCAAAGCCGACGCCGACGCGATCGGATGCGCCGAAGGGACGCCGCTTCTGAGGATCGACCGCATCGCCTTCGATCTGGAAGGCAATCCGGTGGAACTGCGCGTGTCGCGCTGCCGGACCGAGAACGTCCACTATCTGTCCGAGTTGCGTTAGCCGAACACCGCATGCGCGACCGCGAGCCAGAAGGCCGTCGTGACGACCGCGGCGATGGTGGCGATCGTCATCTGGCTGGAGGCCAGCGCCTCGCCGGTTCGGAACTGGACCGCAATCAGATAGGAATTGACGCCTGACGGCATCGACGCCGTGGCAACGGCCACCTTCGCCGCCAGCGGCGGAAGGCCGAGCGCCCAGGCAGCGGCAAGCGCCAGCGCCGGCATCAGCATCAGCTTGAGCGCGGAGAGGACGATCGACGGCAGCAGATTGCCGGAAATCCCGAATTTGCGCAGGCCGAGTCCCATGGCGAGCAACGCCAGCGGACCGGCCGTATCCGCGATGGCGTCGACGAAGCGCTGGGCCAGGGACGGCAGCGCCACGCCGCCGGCGCGCCAGAGAAGGCCGACGGCGATTCCTATGATCAGCGGATTGGCCGCCAGTTTCTGCAAGAATCCCTTGAGAAGTTCTCGCCATCCCTTGTGCGCGCCGCCACTCCGGCCGAACAGCTCGAAGAGCACGGCGGACGCGATCAGCATCGCGATCATGTGCACGGAAACGATGAGCGACAGGATCTCCACGCCGCTCCTGCCATAGACGCCGAGCATGAAGGGAATGCCGAGGAGCACGGTGTTGGAGAAGGCGGCGCAGACGCCCCCGACGATGCCCGAGGCACTGTCTCGTCCGAATATGCGGGTGACGATGAGATGCGCGATGCCCCAGGTGACGGCGACGGCGAAGAAATAGCTCGCCCACAGGGCCCAGGGCGCGGCGCCGTGGAAGTTCGCTTGCGCCATCGTGCGGAACAGAAGAAGGGGCAGCGCCAGCCTGACCGCGAATTCCGAAACGGCGTCGCCGATCTCCGGCCTGAGATAGCCGGAGACACCGCAGGCATAGCCGAGCGCGACGAGGCCGAAGACGAACAGGACGGTTTCGATCAGGGACGACATGGCGCCCGCTGATAGGGGCAGGCCGTCGCATTGGCAATGCGGACATATTGCCTGCCGCCGCCCACGTGCTAACAGGAAGGCAGTCGAACGACCGGGAGAGGACCGCCATGAAGGACGTGCTGGCCGAACTGGAGCGCCGCCGCGAAATCGCCAGGATGGGCGGCGGCGCGGCGCGCATCGAGGCCCAGCACAGGCGCGGCAAGCTGACGGCGCGCGAACGCGTCGAGCTTTTCCTCGACGAGGGCTCCTTCGAGGAGTTCGACATGTTTGTGGAGCACCGCTCGACCGATTTCGGCATGGAGAAGACCAAGATCGCCGGTGACGGCGTCGTCACCGGATGGGGGACGGTGAACGGGCGCACGGTCTTCGTCTTCGCCAAGGATTTCACGGTTTTCGGCGGCTCGCTTTCCGAAGCGCACGCCGAAAAGGTGATCAAGGTGCAGGAGATGGCCCTGAAGAACCGCGCCCCGATCATCGGTATCTACGACGCCGGCGGCGCGCGCATCCAGGAGGGCGTGGCGGCACTCGGCGGCTATGCCGAGATATTCCAGCGCAATGTGCTCGCTTCAGGGGTCATTCCGCAGATATCGCTGATCATGGGACCATGCGCGGGCGGCGACGTCTATTCGCCGGCGATGACCGACTTCATCTTCATGGTCCGCGATACCTCGTACATGTTCGTCACCGGCCCCGACGTCGTGAAGACTGTCACCAACGAGACCGTCACGGCCGAACAGCTCGGCGGCGCCTCGATCCACACGACGAAATCCTCGATCGCCGACGGCGCCTACGACAACGACGTGGAGGCGCTGCTGCAGATGCGACGGCTGATTGACCTGCTGCCCGCCTCGAACACCAGCGAGGTGCCGGAGATCGACTGCGCCCAGGCGGCCGGCGACAGCGATTTCTCGCTCGACCTACTGATCCCCGACAACGCCAACAAACCCTACGACATCAAGGAACTCATCCTGAAGACGGCGGACGAAGGCGACTTCTTCGAAATACAGGCATCGTTCGCAAAGAACATCGTGACCGGCTTCGGCCGCGTCGAGGGCCGCACGGTCGGCTTCGTCGCCAACCAGCCGATGGTGCTCGCTGGCGTGCTCGACTCGGACGCAAGCCGCAAGGCGGCCCGCTTCGTTCGCTTCTGCGACTGCT
>JBQCFA010000332.1:0-7186 GCA_051959695.1 Rhizobiaceae bacterium | reverse complement strand
TCGTTATAGGCGGTGATGATGCCGAGATTGGGGATCTCGCTGCCAGCCAGGGCCGTCTTTTCATGCGCCGCGCAGGCGGCGAAGCCGTGGGCGAGATTGCCGCAGGAAAGCGTCGAGCGCTTTACCGTCTGGCTGGCGGCGCCGGCAATGCGCTCCAGATAGGCCTCGCGGGAGATTTTCGAGCGTTCCCGGATGCGGTCCGTGACCGCCATGAGTTGGCTATGCGCGCTCATCCTGTGCTTCCCTTCCTCGATCCAGGTCCTCCCGCCCGGATACGTCTCGGTTGCGGTTCAGCTTTTCTCTCCGGGCTTGGGTGCCCAGTAGATAGCGATCGGCTTCCTGGCGGCGTCGAACACGGCCCGGATAGGCAGAAGCGGTCCCTCTTCCAGCGCCCTCTCCAGCGTCTCTTTCTTGTCCGTTCCTTCGATGTGCAGGACGAGGTTCCTCGCCGCTATCAGCTTCGGCAGCGAAAAGGTCAGGCGCGGCTCGCCGGCGCTTTTCGCATGCACCGGCAAAACGATGTGCTTTCCCGAAGGGTCGAGCGGCCGTGCCAGATCCGGATCGTCGGGGAAGAAGGATGCCGTGTGGCCGTCCGGCCCCATGCCGAGCACGACGAAATCGAACGGATAGGGCAGGGACGACAGCGCTGCCTCGGCCTTCTTCGCGCCTTCCTCGACGGTCGCCGCCGCATGATAGAGCCCGGCGAAATGTGCTGCCGCCGCCTTGCCGCGAAGGAGATCCCGGCGCACCAGCCCCTCATTGGAACGGTCGGAGTCGGGTGGCACGAAACGCTCGTCGACCAGCGTGATCGTCACCTTCGGCCATTCGAGATCGGTTTCGGACAGCGCCTTGAACAGGTGCACGGGCGTGGTCCCGCCGGAAACCGCGAGCAGCGCCCGGCCACGCGACTGGATGGCTTCGGCCAGCACCTCCGCGATGCGACCGGCGAGTGCATTCGCCAGTGCCTCCGGAGTCGCGAATTCGTGCCAGTGATGCGTGCTGTGCGGCATCGTGCCCTAGTTGCTCTCGTGCCAGGTACGGCCATCGCGTTCGATCAGCGCGATCGAGGCCGACGGCCCCCAGGTGCCGGCCGTATAGCCCTGCGCTTCCTGGCTGGTGTCTTCCCACGCCTGCTGGATGGTGTCGATCCAGCCCCAGGCGGCCTCGACCTCGTCGCGGCGCATGAAGAGCGTCTGGTTGCCGCGCACCACATCCATGATCAGTCGCTCGTAGGCGTCCGGATTGCGCACTTCGAAGGCCTGCGCGAAACTCATGTCGAGCGGCACGTGGCGAAGCCGCATGCCGCCCGGTCCCGGATCCTTGATCATGATCCACTGCTTGACGCCTTCGCCCGGCTGCAGGCGGATGACGAGTTGGTTGGCAACCGGCCGGCCGGCGCTTTCGCCGAAGATCGAATGCGGTATCGGCTTGAACTCGATCACGATCTCGGAGACGCGCGTCGCCAGCCGCTTGCCGGTCCTCAGATAGAAGGGTACGCCCGCCCAGCGCCAGTTCTCGATCTCGGCCTTGATGGCGACGAAGGTCTCGGTGTTGCTCTCGTTGTTGCCGAGTTCTTCCAGATAGCCCTTGACCGGCCCGTCCGCGGAAGCGCCGGCGCGATACTGGCCCCGCACGGTGTTCTTCTGGGCGTTACCGTTCTCGATATGCTTCAGCGAGCGCAGGATCTTCAACTTCTCGTCGCGCACGGCGTCGGCATCCATCGAGGAAGGCGGCTCCATTGCGACGAGGCAGAGGAGCTGCAGCATGTGGTTCTGCACCATGTCGCGCAGCGCCCCCGCCTTGTCGTAATAGCCGGCGCGGCCCTCGAGTCCGACCGTCTCCGCCACGGTGATCTGGACGTGATCGATATGGGCGTTGTTCCACAGGGGCTCGAACAGTGCGTTGCCGAAGCGCAGCACCATCAAATTCTGAACCGTCTCCTTGCCGAGATAGTGGTCGATGCGGAAGATCTGCTGTTCGTCGAACACCTTGCCGATGGCGTCGTTGAGTGCCTTTGCCGAGGCGAGGTCGCGGCCGATCGGCTTCTCCACCACGATGCGTGAATTGGGCGTCAGCAGTCCGTGAGACTTCAGCTTCGCCGCGATCTCGCCGAAGATCGCCGGCGCCACCGCCATGTAGAAGACCCGGATGCATTCGCTCTTGCCCACCGTTTTCTTGAGGTCGTCGAAGCCGGTGCCGGAAGAGGCGTCCGCCGATACCCATGAGAGGCGGTCGAGGAATTTCGCCAATTCCTTCTTGTCGATCTCCTTGGCGTCGACATGTTCGGTGATCGCCTTCTCCGCGAATTCGCGATACGCCTTGTCGGTCATCTTGGCGCGCGATACGCCGATGATGCGCGTCGGCTCGGAGAACTGGCCCGCGATCTGTCGCTGATAGAGCGCCGGCAAAAGCTTGCGCTCCGCGAGATCGCCCGTGCCGCCGAAGACGATGAAATCGAAGGGATCGACGGGGATGGTCTGGCTGGTCATGGTCTATCCATCTGCAGGGCATTCGCCGCAGCGATGCCGTCCTATAATCTAATCGATTGAATTGGGCCAGTGCGACATAGAGTCTGCCGCCGCCTTGACAGGTCGAACGGGGAGGCGTTTCACCGGACGGCAGGCCGGCAATGGCATTTCGCACATGCGAACAGATTGGTGCCAGACGGCCGGAGAAGCAAGGAGAAAGGCTTTAGGATGGGCGCGCATCTTTCCCGGACCGTGGCCGAAGGCCTCGCCTTCATGCAGATCATCGACGGCAAGCCGGTGGATTCGCTGTCCGGCCGGCGTATCGATGTCGCCTCGCCCTCCGACGGCAAGATCTTCGCTTCCATTCCGGCTTCCGCCGAGGCCGATGTGGATCGGGCGGTCAAGGCGGCTCGTCGCGCCTTCGAGGATGGACCTTGGGCGAAAATGCCGGCGGTCGAGCGCGGACGCTGCCTCACTCGCCTTTTCCAGCTTGTGGAGAAGAATGGCGAGGAGCTTGCGGCGCTGGAATCGCGCGATACCGGCAAGCCGGTCCGCCAGGGCAGGGCCGACGTGACGGCGACCATGCGCTACTATGAATTCTACGGCGGCGCCGGCGACAAGATACATGGCGACACCATCCCCTTCCTCGACGGTTATACCGCACTGACGTTGCGCGAGCCGCATGGCGTCGTTGCCGGCATCGTGCCGTGGAACTATCCGCTGCAGATCACCGCGCGCGTCGTCGGCGCGGCGCTCGCGATGGGCAACACGCTGGTAGTGAAGCCGGCGGAGGACGCGTCTTTGACGGCAATCCGCGTCGCCGAACTTGCGCTGGAAGCCGGCATTCCCGCCGGCGTGCTCAACGTGGTCACCGGCTACGGGCGTGAAGCCGGTGCCGCGCTGTCTGCGCATCCGGGCGTCGACTACGTCACCTTCACCGGCTCGCCGCTCACCGGCACCGCCATCCAGCAGGCGGCCGCAGTCAACAATCGTGGCGTCACCATGGAACTCGGCGGCAAGTCGCCGCAAATCGTCTTCGCCGATGCCGATGTCGAGGCGGCGCTGCCCGTGCTGGTCAATGCCATCATCCAGAATGGCGGCCAGACCTGCTCGGCGGGCAGCCGCGTGCTGATCGAGAAGCCGATCTACGAGAAAGTGGCCGCGGCCCTGGCGGAGCGTTTCTCCAGACTGGTTGCAGGTCCGCACGATGCCGATCGCGATCTCGGCGCCATGATCAACCCCAGGCAGAAAAAGCGCGTCGAAGGATACGTCGCGGCCGCGCGCGAAGCCGGCATAGCGGTTCTGGCGGAAGGCTCTGTCGATCCGGCTGCGCCATCGGGCGGCTGGTATGCCCGGCCGGCGCTGTTCGGAGCGGTCGATCCGGATGCCGCGCTGGCGCAGGAGGAGGTGTTCGGTCCGGTGCTCTCCCTCTTCCCGTTCGAGGACGAGGCGGACGCCATCCGCCTCGCCAACGGCACGGAGTACGGTTTGGTCGCCGGCGTCTGGACGAAGGACGGCGCACGCCAGCACCGCGTCGCCAAGAAGGTCCGGGCGGGGCAGGTCTTCGTCAACGGCTACGGCGCGGGCGGAGGCATCGAACTGCCCTTCGGCGGCTTCAAGCGCTCCGGCCATGGCCGCGAAAAGGGTTTCGAGGCGCTCTACGACATGTCCGCGACCAAGACGATCGTTTTCAACCACGGGTGAGTCGAAGGTTATTCGACGATCTTCCAGTAGGAATCCTTGCGGACCACTCGGCCGTCGCGGAACGTATAGAAATCGCAGCCCCTGACCTCGGTTCGCTTGCCGTCGCGGCCGGTGCCGGTGAGCGTCCATTTCGATATGCCAGTTGCGGCGGTCTCGTCGACGAAATGCTCGTCATTTCCATAATGGACGTCGGGCAGGCCCTCGAAGCGCGTGGCCAGTGCCTGCCGGACATCGCGTTTCCCTTCGAAACGGGATCCCCACGGCTTGCTTCCCCGCGGCATCTCCAGGGTGCAATCCTCTGCAAAGAAACTCATGATGCGATCGAGATCGTGGGCGTTGAAGGCGTCGCAAAGCTGGGTCAGCGTCGATCGAATGTCCATCGCCAGTCTCCGTTCGGTCGGTTATTGACATGTCCTTCGTATGCACTCGAAGCCTGAGCGTGATCCTTGACGGATGGCCCAGTCAAGGCGGCGGGCTAGCGAGATCGGCCTTGGCAACAATACTAGTTAAGAAGGAACGCGCATGAATCGTCTCAAGAACAAGGTCGCAATCGTCACCGGCGGCGGATCGGGCTTCGGCGAAGGCATGGCGAGGCGCTTCGCCGCGGAGGGCGCGAAAATCGTCGTCGCCGACCTGAACGGCCCGAGCGCCGAACGCGTCGCCGGCGAGATCGGGGCGGCCGCTGTCGCCTGCCAGGCGGACGTATCGAAGCGCGCCGAGGTCGACGCCATGGTCGAGCTGGCGACGGACCGCTTCGGTCGCCTCGACATCATGGTCAACAATGCCGGCTATACGCATCGTAATGGCGATATGCTGAAAGTAGATGAGGACACTTTCGACCGGATCGTGTCGGTCAACATGAAGGCCATCTATCTCGCCGCGCTCGCCGTCGTGCCCGTCATGGAGAAGCAGGGCGGTGGCTCCATCATCACCACGGCGTCCACCGCGGGCCTCAGGCCGAGGCCTGGCCTGACCTGGTATAATGCGTCGAAGGGCTGGGCAATCACCGCCACCAAGTCGATGGCGGTCGAACTGGCACCGAAGAACATCCGCGTCAATTGCCTGTGCCCCGTGGCCGGTGAGACCGGCATGCTGGCGCAGTTCATGGGCGAGGACACGCCGGAGAAGCGCGCGCTGTTTCGGGCCTCGATCCCGCTCGGCCGGCTCTCGACGCCGCTCGACATCGCCAACGCCGCTCTCTGGCTCGCCTCCGACGAGGCCGAGTTCATCACCGGCGTGGCGCTGGAGGTGGATGGGGGACGGTGTGTCTGATCGGTGCGGCGCCTGTCACCCGGCCTGCTTCGCTTCTTCCTGCCGCAATGACGCGATGAAACGTTGCGTCCGCTGGCGTTGGGGATTGTCGAAGACCGCGCGCGCCGGACCGGTCTCCACTACCTCGCCCTGGTCGAGGAAGACGACTTCGTCGGCGACGCTCGATGCGAGGCGGAGATCGTGCGTGGCCATCACCATGGTCGTGCCCTCGCGGGCGAGGTGGCCGAGAACCTCGACCACTTCTTCCGCCAGTTCCGGGTCGAGCGCCGAGGTCGGCTCGTCGCAGAGCAGAACGCGCGGCGACGGCGCCAGCGCCCGCGCGATGGCGACGCGCTGCTGCTGTCCGCCGGAAAGGTTGGCCGGCCACGCGTCCGCTTTCTCGCGCATGCCGACCTTGTCGAGAAGATCAAGCGCCCGCGTCCTGGCTTTCTCCTTCGGCCAGCCGAGAACGACGGTCAGGCCTTCCATGACGTTCTCGATCGCGGTGCGGTGCGGGAAGAGCTGGAAGTTCTGGAAGATCATGCCGGTCTGCCGCCGGATCCGCTGTACGGCAACGGTCGGGACCTTGCCGCCGGGGCGGAACTCGATGGCGTCGTCGCCGATGCGCACCGTGCCCGAGGTCGGGATCTCGAGCAGATTGATGCAGCGCAGAAGCGTGCTCTTGCCGCCGCCCGACGGGCCGATTAGCGCCGTCACGCCGCCTTCGCGGAATTCCTGCGTGATGCCCTTGAGCACCAGCAACTCGCCGAAGCGCTTCTCGATCTTGGTCAGCCCGATCATGAGCGCGCCTCGATGAAGCCGCCGTAGCGGCCGAGACGCTGTTCCAACCTTGCCTGCAGCGAGGAAAGCACCGAACTCATTACCAGATAGATCAGCGCCGCCTCGATATACAGGATCAGCGGCTCGTAGGTAGTGGCGACGATGCGCTGCGCCGCCTGGAAGAGCTCCGGCACGGTGATCGCGGCGGCGAGCGAGGTATCCTTCACCAGCGAAATGAAGGTGTTGGAGAGCGGCGGCACGGCGACGCGGGCCGCCTGCGGCAGGATGGTGCGCTGCATCGCCTGCCGCCAAGTCATGCCGATCGAATAGGCGGCTTCCCATTGGCCGCGCGGCACCGAGGCGATGACGGCGCGGATGATCTCGGAGGTATAGGCGCCGATATTGAGCGTGAAGCCGATCAGCGCCGCCGGGAAGGCGTCGAGCACGATCCCCACCGAAGGCAGGCCGTAAAAGATCAGGAAGAGCTGGACGAGAAGCGGGGTGCCGCGGATGATCCACACATAGAAGCGCACCACCGGCACCAACGGCTTCGGCCCGAACAGCCTCACCAGCGCCACCGCGAGACCAAGCATCTGGCCGAGCGCGAAGGAGAGCAGCGTCAGCGGCGCGGTGAACTTCAGCGCGGCCCACAGGAGCGGGCCGAGCGACTCGATCATCAACTGCAGCCAATGGGGCAAGATGCATATTCCTCAGGCAGACCGCGCGCAACGACCTTGCGGCGGTTACGCCCGGCGGTCAATTTTCAGGAGTGTCGGCCTATTTCGACACGTCCTGCCCGAAATACTTGTCGGCGATCTTCTTGTAGGTGCCGTCGGCCTTGATGTCGGCGAGCGCCTTGTTGATAGCCGCCAGGAGCTTCGGCTCCCCCTTGGGGATGATGACGCCGGAATAGTCGGCATTCTCCTCCTGCGCGGCGATCTTCACATTGGCGTCGGGCTTGTGCTTCTTGAAGTCGAGGAAGG
>JBQCFA010000331.1:0-8459 GCA_051959695.1 Rhizobiaceae bacterium | reverse complement strand
GCGCCCGAAGAGATTCGAACTCCTGACCCCCAGATTCGTAGTCTGGTGCTCTATCCAGCTGAGCTACGGGCGCGCGGCGGACCGGAGCTTCCGGCCGCGTGCCGGAAAGCGCGATGGCCGCCCGGCGAACTGCGCGGTTACCTAGCGACTGATTGCCGGAAAAGCAAGCGCGTCTCCACAAAACTTCTTCCGAACCGCGATGCTTCCCGCGCCGCCGTGCGGCCGGACAAGCGGAGCCTGGCGCGAGAGCCGCGCCGTGGCTTCCCGGCGATGCGGCAGCGTACATCCCGGCTCACGCCGGCCGCCTCAACGCGCTGCGCGCCTCCTCCAGCCGCACCGGCTGGTCGGGGATCGTGAAGGCGAATACGGTATGGCCGCCGACGCTCTCCACCAGTTCGATCGCGCCGCCATGCGCGCGCACCAGTTCCTGCGCGATCGCCAGGCCTAGGCCTGTGCCGCCGCTGCGCGCCGAGCCGCGGAAGGCGGCGAAGAGATTCTCTCGCGCCTTCGTCGGCAGGCCCGGCCCGCTGTCGGTCACCGTGACGCGGCTGACGCTCCCCGTCCGCGTCGCCGAAACGGCAAGCCGCTTCACCACCTCCGCGCCTGCATCGCCCGCCATCGCCTGGATGGCGTTGCGGCAAAGATTGGCGAGAATGCGGAAGAGTTGCTCCGGGTCCGCGTCGATCTCGAAGCCAGGGTCGACCCCGTTCTCGAACTCGATGCCGCTCCCCGCCTCGATTCCCAGCATGTCGCGCACTTCCTCGACGAGCTGTCTCAGCCGCACGCGACGGCGCGACGGCGGCGCTTCTTGGGTGCGGCCGTAGGCGAGCACGCCTTCCGTGTAGGCGACCGCGCGGTCGAGCGAACGCACGAGCTTCGGCACTGAAGCCTGCACGGAGGGATCCCGGACCATGGAGAGCCGGTCGGAGATCAGCTGTGCCGACGCCAGGACGTTACGCATGTCGTGATTGATCTTGGAGACGGCCAGTCCGAGATCCGCCAGATGCTTCTGCCCGGCCAGCGTCTTCTGCAGCTTGGCCTGCATGGAGGAGAGCTCGCGTTCGGCCACGCCGATCTCGTCGCCGCGCCGCTCCGGACGGATGACCCGGGCCGGATCGTCCGGCGCGCGGGCGAAGTCGAGCATCGAGCTGGTCATCTCCCGTATCGGGCGGATCATGATGCGGTTGATCGCGTAGAAGACGAGGCTTGCGGTGATGAGCGAGATGAGCAGCGACAGGAGCGCGATGTTGCGCGCGTAGATCATCATGGCGCGGCGCAGGCCTTCGTCGGGGATGATGAGTTCGAAGCCCATCGGGCTCTCGCCCACCTTGCCGTGGATCCTCAGCATCCGGCCGCCGCCGAACAGGGCCGTGTCCATGGCGCCTTCGATCGCCGCCCAGGCGCCGGTATGGTCGAGATCGATCTGCTCGTCGACTTGCGGCGGCATGCTCGACACCACCAGAATGTGAGACTCGCCCGAGCCGCGCACCGCGATCGCGCGCGCGCCGAGCGCCATCAGCAGTTCGTCCTGGGCGGAGCGGCTCAGCATGTCGGGCTTGCCCTGAACCAGCGCCACGCCGACGGCCGCCGCCGTACCGAGCTTTTCCTGCATCCAGCCCAGCCGGAAATTGGCGATCGACGGCACGAAGATGAGCACTTCGGCGATGAGCACGAAGAGAATGGTCAAAAGCAGAAGCTTGGTCGAAAGGCCGCGCGTCAGCGGAACGCTGTCGGCGACGGCCGGTCCGGCCTCCCGATCCTCCGCTTCTGTCGGCCTCTCCTTCATGTTCTTCCGCTTTCGCGGCTCTGCCGCAATCACCCGAACAACCGAAGGAACCGTACGATCCGGCGGATCGGTCCACTTCGGGTTGCATCGGCAAAATAAGCCAATGCGGCGCGCTTGCCAATTTCTCCCATCGTCGGGTAGGGCGCGACGTGGCCGATGATGTCGCGGACGCTCATCTTCTTGGACAGCGCCAGGGCCCAGAAGCCGATCATCTCGCCCGCCGAGGCTCCGACGATCGAGACGCCGAGGATGCGGCCGCGCGGCCCCGCCAGAAGCTTGACGAACCCTTCCGTGCGCCGCTCGGTCTGCGCGCGGTCGTTCTCGGCATAGGGCCATTTCACCACGCGAACCCTGGCGAAGACCTTCCTGGCCTCGGGCTCGGTGAGCCCCGCCTGTGCCAGTTCCGGCTCCGTGAAGGTGACGCGCGGCAGGATCAGCCTGTTCTCGCGCGCCGGCAGGCGGAAGAGCAGCGCGCGCAGCACCAGCCCGGCATGGTAGTTCGCGACATGGGTGAATTGCGGTCCGCCGGCGACATCGCCGATCGCGTAGACGCGCCGGTTCGTCGAACGAAGCCCGCTGTCGACCTTGATCCCCCTCCGGTCGAAGGCGATTCCCGCCTTCCCCAGATCGAGGCCTTCTACATTGGCGCGCCGTCCCGCAGCCAGCAGCAGGTGCGTGCCTTCGACGGAAATTACGCTGCCCGCAGCCTCCGCCGTCACGAGAACGCCGCCGTCGGGCCGCTTTTCGACCTTCGTCACGCGGGCGCCTTCATGGACGGCGACGCCCTCGCGCCTGAGCGCGGCCACGACGACCGCCGCCGCTTCCGGGTCTTCCCTGCCGAGCGCCCTGCCCGCCTCGAGGACCGTGACTTCCGCTCCGAGCCGCCGGTGCGCCTGCGCCAGTTCCATGCCGACCGGCCCGCCACCGACGACGATCAGCCGGGGCGGTAGCGCCGTCAGGTCGAAGACGGTTTCGTTGGTCAGGTATCCGGCGCCGTGGAGGCCGGGGATGGCCGGGACGAGAGGCGAGGAGCCCGTGGCGACAACGAAGCGCCGGGCGCGGATTTCCCTTTCCCCTTCGGCGGTGGTGACGACGACCGTCCGCTCGTCCCTGAAGCGCGCTTCGCCCTTGACGACTTCCACGCCAAGCGCCGTGAAGCGTTCGACGGAATCGTTCGGCTCGATGGCCCCGATCACCGCGCGGACATGCCGATTGACTTCGGCGAAGTCGATTTTGGGCGCCACGTCGGCGATCCCGAACGCGGAGGCGTGGCGCTGGCGCTCCGCCGTCTTCGCCGCGGCGAGTAGCGCCTTGGAAGGCACACAGCCGAAATTCAGGCAGTCGCCGCCCATGCGCCCTTTTTCCACGAGCACGACCGGCACGCCGAACTGCGCCGCGGCGGCGGCGACAGAAAGCCCGCCCGACCCGGCGCCTATCACGCAGATATCCGGTGTGAGGGTCGTCGCCATCTTCCGCCCGTCGCCCCTCGAAGCCCTCAGCGCCAGCGCCGCTTCGCCGCCCGCACTGCCATCGGGAGCAGCGCGACCAGCGCCAGCAGGATAAAGGCTATGGTGATCTGCGGCGAAACGAAATCGGCGAATTCGACCGGTCGGCCGGCATTGTGCGCCTCGGTCAGCACCGTATCGATGCTGGTGCCGAGATAGGCGTAGGCGAAGGTGCCTGGCAGGATGCCGAGAAAAGTCGCCGCAACGTAGGTGCGCAGCGGCACGTGGAAGAAGGCGGGCGCAATGTTGACGACAAAGAACGGAACCACCGGCGCCAGCCTGAGCGCCAGCAGATAGCCGAACGCGTCCTTCTCGAAGCCCTCGGCCAGCCTAAGCGCGCGGCCGCTCACCCGCCTGCGCAGGAAATCGCCGAAAGCCGTGCGCGCCGCGAGGAACAGCGCCGTCGCACCCACCGTCGCCGCGATCGCGACCAGGATGCCGCCGAGGAACCAGCCGAAGAGAAAGCCGCCGAAGATGGTCAGGATCGACGCCGCTGGAACGGAAAGCGCGACGAGAAAGACGTAGATGCCGGTAAAAGCGAGGGCCGCCGCAAAGGGGTGCGTCGCGACCAGCGCCTTCAGCCCCAGCCGGCTTGCCGCCAGATAGTCGAGCGTCAGATAGCGTTGCCAGCCGAGAGCGTAACCGAGGATCAGGCAGACAACGATCAATGCCAACGGCAGGAAGCGCGTCCAGCTGCCGACGGGGTCGGCACGCTTGCCGGCGGCCTCCCGCCGAGCGGGCTCCGGCTTCGTCTTCCCCTCGCTCTCCGACACTGTCTGCGCCACTCTCGACCTGTACTTGCGGGCGGCTTGCGCTGTCGCCGCTTACCAGATGAAGGATCGGCACCCGGCCGGCAAGCGGTTTGCGCTGCTCTCACCCGCATTTGAGGCCCGTTTCAATCTCTCTCACCGCTTCGTGACGGCCCCCCTCCCGGAGACGGTCCAACGGCGAGCCTCGTTCTGCGCTACCGCGGTTGACTTCCTGGGACCCTGTTTCTATAAGCCGCCGCACGTTCGGGCCGTCCGCCCGGCGCTTTTTTCGTTGCGCCAACCGGACGACCAGCTCCTGTTCCCCGAACAGAACCAAGAAGGGCCGCACGCCGCGGTAGTCAAATAAATGAAGCGCACCTATCAGCCATCCAAGCTCGTCCGTAAACGGCGCCACGGTTTCCGCGCGCGCATGGCCACCAAGGGCGGCCGCGGGGTCGTCGCCGCGCGTCGCGCGCGCGGCCGCAAGCGCCTGTCGGCCTGAAGCGTGGCCGCGGGCCGGGGATCGACGCAGCGCCCGTTGCGGATCCTTCCGGCGTGAACCGGCCGGAGGAAAGAACACCGCCGGCCGACGGTACGGCCATGGCGTACGGTCGCGAGGATGCATTTGTCGCCGGTGGCCGCTCCTACGGGCGGCTGAGGAAACGCGCGGAATTCCTGGCCGTGCGACAGGGCGAAAAGCGGCGCGGAAAGCTCTTTCTGCTGGAAGTTCTCGACCGTGGCGACGCCGGCGAGCCGAGGATCGGTTTCACGGTGACGAAGAAGGTCGGCAATGCGGTGACAAGAAACCGCATCCGCCGACGGCTCAAGGAGGCGGTAAGGACGCATGCCGCCGGTGACATGGCCGACGGCAATGACTATGTCATCGTCGGCAGGCGGGACATCCTGGACGTCCCATTCGGCGCGCTGAAGGCCGAACTTTCGCGGCGCATAAGCAGGAAACCGTAGAATCTCCCATGGACAATCAACGCAACTTCTTCATCACGATCGCCCTTTCGGTGCTGATCCTGACGCTGTGGCAGGTGTTCTACATGAACCCGCGCATCGAGCGGCAGCGGGAGGCGCAGAAGATCGAGCAGCAGCGCGCCGAGCAGACGCAGAAGAAGGCGGCCGCCAGCCAGGACGGGCAGCAGGCCGGCGCCCAGAAGCCGGGTGCCGCGACCACCCAGGCGCCGGCGGCTTCCGGCGCCGATGTACCCGGCCAGTCCGCCGCCGAGCAGGTCCAGGCCAACCGGGCCGAAAGCATCGACGCTTCCAAGCGCGTCCGGATTGACACGCCGAGCCTCTCCGGCTCGATCAACCTCACCGGCGCGCGCATCGACGATCTCGTGCTGAAGCACTATCGCGAGACGGTCGAGAAGAACTCGCCCAACCTCGAGCTTCTCAATCCGGCCGGGCTGCCGCAGGGCTATTATGCGGAGATCGGCTTCGTCGGCAACGACAAGACCGGCCAGGTGCCCGGCCCGACGACCGTGTGGAACGTCGAGGGCAACGCGACGCTGACGCCTTCGACGCCGGTGACGCTGACCTATACCAACGACAAGGGCCTGACCTTCAAGCGGACGATATCGATCGACGACAACTACATGTTCACGATCGACGACAGCATCGCCAATTCCGGTAGCGGCCCGGTGTCTCTTTCCAACTACGGCCGCGTCACGCGCTTCAACAAGCCGGACGACCGTTCGAGCTACGTGCTCCATGAGGGCCTTATCGGCGTTACCGGCAAGGAAGGCCTGCAGGAGATCAAATATTCGAAGATCGAGAGCGAAAAGGATGTCACGCCCGGCAAATCCGAGGATGGCTGGCTGGGCATCACCGATAAATATTGGGCGGTCGCGCTGGTGCCGTCGGAAAAGCAGGCGTTCCAGCCTCACTTCAACTATTTCAGCGATGGCCGACCGCGCTACCAGTCCGATTACCTGACCGATCCCATCTCGGTCGCGCCAGGCCAGTCGGCTAACATCGAAACGCTCGTTTTCGCGGGCGCCAAGCAGGTGGGAACGATCAACACCTATGAGAAGGAACGGCACATAAGGCAATTCGATCTGCTTATCGACTGGGGATGGTTCTATTTCATCACCAAGCCGATGTTCTGGCTGATCGACACGCTCTACAAGTTCCTCGGCAATTTCGGCCTCGCCATCCTGGCTACCACGGTCATCCTGAAACTCATCTTCTTCCCGCTCGCCAACCAGTCCTATGCCTCAATGGCAAAGATGAAGAAGGTGCAGCCGGCGATGACGGAACTCCGCGAGAAATACGCGGACGACAAGATGAAGCAGCAGCAGGCGCTGATGGAGCTCTACAAGAAGGAGAAGATCAACCCGATCGCCGGCTGCTGGCCGATGCTCCTGCAGATCCCCGTGTTCTTCGCCCTCTACAAGGTGCTCTACACGACGATCGAGATGCGGCATGCGCCCTTCTTCGGCTGGGTCCACGACCTGGCGGCGCCCGATCCGACCTCCGTCTTCAACCTGTTTGGCCTCGTGCCCTTCACGCCACCGGCCTTCCTGCCGCATCTCGGCGTCTGGGCGCTCATCCTCGGCGTCACCATGTTCCTGCAGATGCGCATGAATCCGACGCCGCCCGACCCGACGCAGCAGATGATCTTCAACTGGATGCCGCTCGTCTTCACCTTCATGATGGCGAACTTCCCGGCGGGGCTGGTCATCTACTACGCGTGGAACAACTCGCTCTCGATCCTGCAGCAATCCGTCATCATGAAAAGGCAGGGTGTTCCGATCGAGCTCGGCAACAACATGAAAGCGCTCTTTTCACGCAAGAAGCCCAAGCCGGCGGAATAGCTCCGCCGGCGAGCCCGACATGCCGCTTCCCGATCCGAACGTGGTTCATCCGATGCCCGAGCAGGAGCGCTGCGGCTTCCTGAAGGCGCTGGTGACGCGACCGACCATCGAAATCGGCGACTTCACCTACTACGACGATCCGCTCGGCCCCGAGCGCTTCGAGGAGAAGTGCGTCCTCTATCATTTCGACTTCATCGGCGACCGGCTCGTCATCGGCAAATTCTGCGCCATCGCCGCCGACACGCGCTTCATCATGAACGGCGCCAACCACGACATGCGCGGTTTCTCGACCTATCCGTTCGGCATTCTCGGCCAGGACTGGCGCGCCGCCTGGGACGATGGTTCGGTCGAGGCCGGGTTCCGCGGCGACACCGTCGTCGGCAACGACGTCTGGTTCGGCACCGAGGCCATGGTGATGCCGGGTGTGACGATCGGCGACGGCGCCATCGTCGCCGCGCGCGCGGTCGTCTCCCGCGACGTGCCGCCCTACGCTGTCGTCGCCGGCAATCCCGCGCGAGTGGTCAGGATGCGCTTCGACGAGGCGACTGTCGCCCGGCTTCTCGCGGTGGCATGGTGGCACTGGCCGATTGACAAGATCATGCGCAATGTCGATGCCGTCTCCGGATCGAACATCGACAGGCTGGAAGGCGCAAAGTGAAGGAATCGGCATCGCAGTCGAATGCGGGGGCGTCGCCCTTCGGGCGACCCTTCGTGTTCATACGCGGCGTGCCGGCGATGAAATTCCTGCCGCCGGAAGGACCGCCGGAGATCGCCTTCGCCGGGCGCTCGAACGTCGGCAAGTCGTCCCTCATCAACGCGCTGGTCGGCATGAAGGGGCTGGCACGGACATCCAACACGCCGGGACGCACGCAGGAGCTCAACTATTTCGTCCCGGATGGCTATTCAGGCGCTGTCGGCGACCTCCCGCCTTTGGCGCTGGTCGACATGCCCGGCTACGGCTTCGCCAAGGCGCCGAAGGAAACGGTTGATCGCTGGACGCGGCTGGTTTTCGACTATCTGCGCGGCCGCGTCACGCTGAAGCGCGTCTATCTGCTGATCGACGCCCGCCACGGCGTCAAGACGATCGACGGCGAGGTCATGGACCTGCTCGACAAGGCCGCGGTGTCCTACCAGCTCGTGCTCACCAAGACCGACAAGATCAAGCCGGCCGGCGTCGAAAGGCTGGTCTCGGAAACGCTGGATAAGATCAGGAAACGGGCGGCCGCCTATCCGGAGGTGATCGCCACCTCGTCCGAGAAAGGCCACGGCATGGATGACCTGCGCGCCGCCATCCTGGCGGCGACGGGCGCTTAGAGCCTTAGCCCTTCTCCCCCGCCATCTGCCGGCGCAGCTTGTCCGTCCCGTAGGCCTTGAGGAACAGGTCGACGCCCGCCGTCACCACGTATCGAATCTCATCCTCGCCCGGCGGCTCGCTGCGATAGGCGAAGATGCATTGCCGGAAGAGCCCCGCCATGACGAGATCGGTGAACTGAAAGGCCGCCAACCGCAGATCGGGGACGACGAGCAGCCCCTCGCCGATCTCCTTCTCCAGGAACTCCATGAACAGCCGCTGCCCGTGCATCGGCCCGCGCTC
>JBQCFA010000330.1:0-5157 GCA_051959695.1 Rhizobiaceae bacterium | reverse complement strand
CATGGTCGTACGCGACAGCATCTCGTTGTCGGAGAGGTCGAGCAACTGCCCGAGCGGCATCTTCTTGAAGCGCCGCAAATTCTCGCGCACCCGGTCGTAAATGACGACCGTGTCGTTCAGCGAGTAGCCGACGATGGTCAGAATGGCGGCGACGGTCGAAAGGTCGAACTCGAGCCGCGTTACAACGAGGAAGCCCAGCGTCAGTATGATGTCGTTGATCGTGGCCACGATCGCGCCGATGGCGAACTGCCATTCGAACCGGATCCAGACATAGATCAGGATGGCGCCGAGCGCCGCGAGGATGCCGAGGATCGCGGCCTTCGCCAGTTCGCTCGACACGGTCGGGCCCACAAGTTCCGTCCGCCTGATGTCGTATTGGGACGAAAGCGCGTCCCTCGCCTTGGTGGTTATGGCATTGCCGGCGGCATCGGAGGCCGCGCCCAGCCGCACGAGGGCTTCGCTCTTGTCCCCAAAGCCCTGGACCTGGATCTCCTTGATGCCGGCATCCGACAGCTTCTGGCGTATGGTGCCGACATCGGCGTCCCCCGTCTTGGCGCGCACCTCCATGATGGTGCCACCGGTGAAGTCGATGCCGAAATTGAGCCCGACGGTAAACAGGCCCGCCAGGGCCGCCACCCAAAGGCAGAGTGAGAGGACGAAGATCTGGAGGCGCACCTTCATGAACGGGATGTGCGTCACTTCCGGCACCAGGCGGAAATAGCCTTTCGGCAATTCCTTCGGCCTCCAACGGCGCAGCCATTCCGACGCAACCCAGCGCGTGAAGGTGAAGGCCGTGAAGACGGTGGTAATGATGCCGATCGCCAGCGTCACCGCGAAGCCGCGTACCGGCCCGGAGCCGAGATAGAACAGCACCACCGCCGCGATCAGCGTCGTGATGTTGGAATCGAGAATCGTCGCCAATGCGCGGGAAAAGCCGCTGTCCACGGACTGGATGATCGAACGGCCGTTTCGTCGCTCCTCACGGATACGCTCGTAGATCAGCACGTTGGAGTCGACCGCCATGCCCATAGTCAAAACGATGCCGGCGATGCCGGGGAGCGTCAGCGTCGCTCCCAGGAGAGACAAGGCGGCGATGATAAGAGCGACGTTGACGAGCAGCGCGAGGTTGGCGACCCAGCCGAGAAAGCCGTAGGCGCCGACCATGAAAAGAACGACGAGGATCGACCCGGCGATGGCCGACAACTTGCCCGCGTGGATGGAATCCGCGCCTAGGCCCGGACCGACCGTCCGCTCTTCGACGATCGTCAGATTGGCGGGCAGCGCGCCGGCGCGCAGCAGCACGGCAAGGTCGTTGGCGCTCTGCACCGTGAAATGACCTGAAATCTGGCCTGTTCCGCCCAGGATCGGCTCGCGGATCACCGGCGCCGAGATGACCTTGTTGTCGAGGATGATGGCGAAGAGGCGGCCGACATTCTGCTGGCTGGCGATGCCGAAGCGGGTCGCGCCCTTGTTGTCGAAGCGGAAGGAGACGATCGGCTCACCCGTCCTCTGGTCGAAGCCGGACTGCGCATCCACCAGGTCCTCGCCCGAGACGATGACGCGGTTCTCGATCAGGTAGGGGACCGGCGGATTGTCGGTCGAGTACATGATCGTATCGCCGGGCGGCGTGCGCCCCGTCTTGATCGCATCCTGCGCCGAATTCGTTTGATCGACCATCTGGAAGGTCAGCTTGGCGGTCTTGCCGAGGATGTCCTTCAACCGCTGCGGATCCCCGAGCCCGGGCACCTGGACCAGGATGCGATCGGTCCCCTGACGCTGAATGATCGGTTCGGTCGTGCCGAGTTCGTTGACGCGGCGGCTAACCACCTCGATCGACTTGGTGAGCGCCGCCGAAACGCGGTAATCGATGCCCTGGTCCGTGAGCGTGAAGCGCAGCAGTCCCGGCTCCGGCTCCTCCAGCGTCATCTCAGTCAGCGAGCCGCCGCCGAAGAGGCCGCCCTGGATCGGGCCAGTCAGGTCCTGCAGTGCCTTCTTGGCGGCGTCGAGCTGGGACAGGTCGCGGATGCGAACCTGGACGCTCTTGCCGGAACCCGAGAGGCCGACATAGCCGATGCGGGCGTCGCGGAGCTTGCTGCGTATCTCGTCGCGCGTGGCGTTGAGGCGTTCCTCGACCAGGCTCTTGCGGTCAAGCTGCAGCAGGATATGCGATCCGCCCTGCAGGTCGAGGCCGAGCGTCATCTGCTTCTTCGGCAGCCAGTTGGGCAGCTTGTCGAGGGTCGACTTCGGGAAGAGATTGGGCGCCGTGAACACCACGCCGGCCAGGACGGCCAGCCAGATCAGAACCGTCTTCCAGCGCGAGAAATAGAGCATCAGGTTTTCTTTTCCGTGGCGGAATTCCGGGCATTGCCGCCCGGAAGATGGTTATTTCTTGGCGTTCTGGTTCGCCACCGGCTCGCCGCGCACCCGAACTTCCGAGATCGTCGATCGTACCGCGGTCACCTTGGTGCCGCCGCCCAGATCAATCTCCACCTCGTTGTCGTCGGTGACCTTGGTCACATTACCGACGAGGCCCCCGCCCGTGACCACCGTGTCGCCGCGCCTGAGCGCCGCGAGCATCTCGTTACGCTTCTTCAATTGCGCGCGCTGCGGACGGATGATCAGAAAATACATGATCACGAAGATCAGGATGAAGGGCAGGATGCTGATCAGCATGTCCGGCGTACCGCCCGAGGCCGTCTGAGCATATGCGGGTGTCACGAACATCCAAACCTCCCGAAACAGGGCCGAAGCCCCGGAAAGTGGCCCGAATATAAGCATTGGCAACGGTTTGCAACCGCGCCTTTGCCGCAGCCGTCGGCTTTTCCCTGCGAAGGCCACATGTTACAGGCTCGGCGCCATCCTTCAGAACCTGTGAATGCGATATGCCGGATACCACCATCGACCTGCTTGCCGAAAAGATCGACCGGCTGATCAAAGCCGTCGAGCGCCTCGCGCCGCCGCCCGTGCCGGAAGCGGACTTCGCCGCGGCCGATTGCTTCGTTTGGGAGGCCGACCCGGGCTGCCTCATCCCGGTGGAAAGAGTGAACCGGGTCGACATCGGCCTGATCCGAGGCGTCGACCGAGTGCGCGATATCCTCTTCGACAACACGCAACGCTTCACCACAGGACTGCCGGCCAACAACGTTCTTCTGTGGGGGGCGCGCGGCATGGGCAAGTCCTCGCTGGTAAAGGCGGTCCATGCCTCGATCAATTCCGGGCGCAAGCGGGGCGAACCGCCGCTCAAGCTCATCGAGATCCACCGCGAGGACATCGACACGCTGCCGGCCCTGCTTGCCATCCTCAAGAAGGCGGCGTTCCGTTTCATCCTCTTCTGCGACGACCTCTCCTTCGACCACGACGACACGTCCTACAAGTCGCTCAAGGCGGCACTCGAAGGCGGGGTCGAGGGACGACCGGACAACGTCATATTCTATGCGACGTCGAATCGCCGGCATCTGCTGCCGCGCGACATGATCGAGAACGAGCGATCGACCGCGATCAACCCGTCAGAGGCCGTCGAGGAAAAGGTTTCGCTCTCGGACCGCTTCGGTCTGTGGCTTGGCTTCCACAAATGCTCCCAGGACGAGTATCTCGACATGATCCAGGGCTATGTCGCGCACTACGGCCTCGCGATCGAGGCTGAGAAGCTGCGCGCCTCGGCGCTCGAATGGGCCACCACCCGCGGCAGCCGTTCCGGCCGCGTCGCCTGGCAGTTCGTGCAGGATCTAGCGGGGCAGCTCGGGCAAAAGCTTCAGGACTGAAACGGCGAATGCCCGCCCTCGCAGAGGACGGGCGCAGGCGGCCGTAGGCCGCCCTAACCGCCTATATGTCTACTCCAGGTATTTGCGCGGATCGACCGGAGCGGAATTCTTGCGCACCTCGAAGTGGAGCTGCGGCGAATCGGCGTTGCCGGTCATGCCGGACTGCGCGATCTCCTGGCCGCGCTTGACCTTGTCGCCACGCGAGACTTCGATGCTCTTGGCGTGGCCGTAGACCGTCACCAGCCCGTCCTCGTGGCGCACCAGTACGGTGTTGCCGAATTCCTTGAGCCCGTTGCCGGCGTAGATGACGACGCCATTCTCAGCGGCCTTGACCGGCGTGCCTTCGGGGACGGAGATATCGATGCCGTCGCCGTCCGAGCCGCCGCTGCCGAAGCCCGAGATGATGCGTCCGCGCACCGGCCAGCGCATCTTGCCAATGCCGGTCGAGTCGGGCGCCGTGGCCTTGTCGTCCTCCTCAATGGACGCGACCTTGCTGTCGGCCTTGTGCGGCGGCGTGTAGCCCGCCGGTCTTGCCTCGTCGGCGGCCTCGACCTTAGGCTTCGCGGCGGGCGGAGTGGCGCCGGTGCTTACCGGATCGACCTTCGGCTTCGCGGCCTCGGCGACCTTGACGCCGCCGTCGGCTCCGGGAATGGCCAGCACCTGCCCGATCCGCACGTTGGAACCGGTCATGCCGTTGGCCTTCTGGATCGCGGCCACGCTGGCGCCCGTCTTCTTCGATATCGCATAGAGCGAGTCGCCCGACTGTACGGTGTACTTGCCCGAGCGGACATCGGCCGATGCCTCGGCGTGGACAGCCGGCGCGGGGATTTCCGCCTTGCGCTCTTCCTTCGCACGCGGCGGCTGCGGGACCATGGCGACCCGATCGCCCTTCGATCCGCCATGCGTCGGCTCCGGGGCCGTCCGGACATCGGCAACATGGCTGCCGGCGGCTTCGTGGCGGCCAGGAATAACGATCCGTTGGCCGGAACGCAGCGCCGAGGCGGACGCCATGCCGTTCGCGGCAAGGATATCGCGGACCGGAACGCCGAAGCGGCGCGAGAGACTGTAGACCGTGTCGCCGGTGTCGGCGGTTATCACTGTGCCATGGGCCGGTGCGGCGGAATGGCGTGGCGCCTCGTCCGCGCGAGGCATCGCCGGAGTGGCCGGCGGTTCGTAGCTCGCGACGCGGCGTGGTTCGGCAGGGCGGGAAGCCGCGACCGGCGGCAGGGCCGATCCGCTGACCGGCGGCAAATTGGATCCGTAGACCGGGCCGCCATTCGAATGCGGGGCGACGGTGCCAGTCGGGGCCGGATCCACCGCCCGGTTCCCTCCGATCGAGTCGCCAGGGTATGGCTGATTTGCCGGGGGCCGCACGACGGTGTCGCCGCGGTAGGTC
>JBQCFA010000329.1:0-10675 GCA_051959695.1 Rhizobiaceae bacterium | reverse complement strand
GAACGCCGGAAGCGTGGTGGGTTGGGAGGCGCCGCTCGTAGGCTTTACTAGCGGCGCCTCCCGTCTTATGTAGCGCCCGTCGGTGGCGCGCCTGCACCGCCGGCCTCATCGCAATCCCACCCGCGCTCGTATGCGGGACTGGATAGGAGACATGACCATGGCCGACGCCAAGCTGGCCGCCAAACCCGGCGCACCCGTTTCCCTCAAATTTCCCGACGGCTCCTCGCGCGACTATCCCGCGACGATGACCGGCGCGGAGCTTGCAGAATCGATCTCGAAATCGCTCGCCAAGAAGGCGATCGCCTATTCGCTCGACGGCCAGGTGCGCGATCTTTCCGATCCAATCGGCTCGTGGGGCAGTGTCGAAATCCTGACCCGCGAGAGCGAAGGCGCGCTCGAACTCATCCGCCACGACGCCGCCCATGTGCTGGCGGAGGCTGTGCAGGAACTGTGGCCCGGTACGCAGGTGACCATCGGTCCGGTCATCGAAAACGGCTTCTACTACGATTTCGCCCGAAACGAGCCGTTCACGCCCGACGATTTCGCGGCCATCGAGAAGAAGATGCGCGAGATCATCGGCCGCAACAAGCCCTTCACCAAGGAAGTGTGGCCGCGCGACAAGGCGAAGCAGGTCTTCAGCGACAGGGGCGAGGCATACAAGGTCGAGCTGGTCGATGCGATCCCCGAGGACCAGGACGTCAAGATATACCGCCAGGGCGACTGGTTCGATCTATGCCGCGGTCCGCACATGGCCTCGACGGGCCAGGTCGGCGACGCCTTCAAGCTGATGAAGGTCGCCGGCGCCTATTGGCGCGGCGATTCGAACAATCCGATGCTGACCCGCATCTACGGCACAGCCTGGCGCAGCAGGGAAGAGCTCGACCATTACCTGCATATGCTGGAGGAGGCCGAACGCCGCGACCATCGCCGGCTCGGCCGCGAGATGGATCTGTTCCACTTCCAGGAAG
Organism: Rhizobiaceae bacterium; assembly: GCA_051959695.1. Classification (GTDB taxonomy): domain Bacteria; phylum Pseudomonadota; class Alphaproteobacteria; order Rhizobiales; family Rhizobiaceae; genus Mesorhizobium_L. The sequence goes on along the minus strand of JBQCFA010000329.1, from coordinate 9,707 downwards.
AGGGACCTGGCGTCGTCTTCTGGCACCCCAAGGGCTGGAAGATGTTCCAGAACCTTGTCTCCTATATGCGGCGCAGGCTCGCCGAGCACGAATATTCCGAGGTCAACGCCCCGCAGGTGCTCGACAAGGAACTGTGGGAGACGTCTGGCCACTGGGGCTGGTATCGCGAAAGCATGTTCAAGGTTCTGGTCGCGGGTGACGAGGCCGAAAGCGAGGACACGCGCGTCTTCGCGCTGAAGCCGATGAACTGCCCGGGCCATGTCCAGATCTTCAAGCATGGCTTGAAGTCCTACCGAGACCTGCCCGTGCGGCTTGCTGAATTCGGCGCCGTGCATCGCTACGAGCCGTCAGGCGCGCTGCACGGCCTGATGCGCGTGCGTGGCTTCACGCAGGACGACGCCCATATCTTCTGCACCGAGGACCAGCTTGCCGCCGAGTGCCTCAAGATCAACGATTTGATCCTCACCACCTACGCCGATTTCGGCTTCGAGGAAATCAGGGTGCGTTTCTCGACCCGTCCGGAGAAGCGGGTCGGCTCGGATGCGCTATGGGACCACGCCGAGGAGATCATGAGTGGCGTGCTGACCCAGATCCAGCAGTCGGACAACCGCATTGTTACCGAGATCAACCCCGGCGACGGTGCCTTCTACGGTCCGAAATTCGACTACGTGCTGAAGGATGCGATCGGTCGCGAATGGCAGTGCGGGACGACCCAGGTCGACTTCAACCTGCCGGAGCGCTTCGGGGCCTTCTATATCGACAAGGATTCGGAGAAGAAACAGCCGGTCATGGTGCATCGCGCCATCTGCGGCTCCATGGAACGCTTCCTCGGCATCCTGATCGAGAACCATGCCGGTCATATGCCGCTGTGGTTCGCGCCGCTGCAGGTGGTGGTCGCGACGATCACCTCGGATGCCGACGAGTATGCGCGGAAAGTCTGCGCCCGACTGAAGGACGTCGGCCTGCTCGCCGAGACCGACCTGCGCAACGAGAAGATCAACTACAAGGTGCGCGAGCACTCCTTGGCGAAGGTGCCGGTCATTCTCGTCTGCGGCAAGCGCGAGGCGGAGGAAGGGACGGTCAATCTGCGTCGGCTCGGCTCGCGCGACCAGCAGTCGCTGTCGCTGGAAGAGGCCGTCGCGGCCCTTCTGGACGAAGCCATGCCGCCGGACATCAGGCGCAAGCGGAAAAACTGAGCGCCTTTCCCGGCTTGTTCGGTTGCCCGTAACCCTCTCCCCGTGAAGAACGGGGAGAGGAGACCGGGCCGCTGCTCACCCCTTCGGCTTCCACGGCTCCAGCGCCTCGATCTTCATCTTGCGGCGCTCGTCGGGCGAAAGCTTGTAGTTGTTGTTGAAGGGGTTCGATTCCCACGAGCCGTATTCCGGGTCGGGCAGCATGAACCAGTCGTGCCCCCAATGGGCGGCGTTGTCGGTGAAGAACTTCATGCGCTCGTCATGGGTGCCTTTGTACTTGTCGGTGAAGTCGCCGAGATTGTCGCCGAACATCAGGAGCACACGATAGTCCTTGGCGACGAAGGAGACGCGGTTCTCCTTCGGGGACTTCCAGTCCGGCTGTTGTCCCGACGCCAGGAACGTGTCGACGTTGCCGCCCATCGGGAAGCCGAGTTCCTTCATGTTCTCCAGCGTTGCCGGCTTCTCCTCGATGGTGCGATTGGAGACGTAGAAGACCTTCACCCCTTTGGAATCGGCGTATTGGAGGAATTCGACGGCGCCGGGAATGGCTTTCGTCACCTTGTCCTTGACGTAGGCGGTCCATTCCTTGGGGGTGAAGTCCGTACCGCGCGTGACGAGCGAGGCCTCATAAGGGCTGTTGTCGAGAACGGTTTCGTCCGCGTCGAGGACGATTGCCGGTGGCTTGTCGCCGAAATTCTCTCCCTGTTTGTCCGGGGTCGCGGTCCATGTCTTGTCGGCGAGCGCCTTGTCGAGCTGGCCCTTGGCCAAATTGTAGATGCCTAGAGTGGTCTCCTTGTACTCCACCGAGCGCTGCATCCACAGCGTGGCGTTGAGCAGGTCGTTCTGCGGTACGGCGGCCGCGTCGTCGGCAAGCGCCGGCGCCACCGAAAGGCCGGTGAACACGATTGCAACGGCGGTCGAAGCTTTCAGGATGCCGTGACGGGGCATGCGCTTAGTCGTCATTTCGGAACTCCCATTTCGATTACGAACCCCTTGACGCCGTATTGTCTCGACACGGCCAGGATGGCGTTGCGTGGACCGATGCCCCTGGCGTTTCCGGGGGGCGTCGGGCGCCGCCACGGGCGACTATAAACCGAACGGATGCAACGGCAATATGAATGGCCCTGCCAATGCGGAGAGCGCATTCCTCCCGGCCCTGGCGGTGGGTTGTGTCAGTCCGATATGTCGCCGATCGGTGCCTGCTGCTGGCCAGTGTCGCTGGTCAGCACTTCGACCTCTTCGTTGTGGCCGGCTTCCACGGTCAGTTCCCGCTGGTAGACATGGTCGCGGTTCTTCGCCACTACCGTGTAGTCGCCTTCGGCCAGCACCATTGTTGCGAAGGCACCGACGCTCTCGCGCACCATGTCGCCGGAATCGGTCAGCACCGACCAAGACGTGTCCGCAATCGCCTCCCCGCCATGCTCGCGTACCAGTTTCATGGTCAGTTGCGCCGCGCGGTGCTCGACCGTCGCCTCCGTGAGCTTGCCGGCTTCCACCCGGATATCGGAACGGATGACGGCATTCACCGAGCCGGATTTGGAGATGACGTGATAGGTTCCGGCATTGAGCCGCACGATCGTGTCGGCCCGCACATTCGGAATGATGAGCGCGCGCTCGCCGTCGGCGCCCGGCTGGGCCTCGTAGATAGAGAAGCGCAGCTTGTCGGAAGGGATGCTGCCGCCGGTCGGCAGCACCGCGTCGAGCTTCAGCCCGCCGGCGTCGAGCACGATCACTTCCTTCTTCGGCTCCTTGCCGACCGTTATGCGCTTGGTGGCGCCGGCGCGGCCATAGGAGGCGTGCACGAGATAGCTGCCGGGATCGAGCTGGAAGACACTCGTGCCGCCGCGCGCCGAGGCGATCAGCGGCAGCTTGCCGTCGGCGCCGGCCTGCGGGCCGAAAACGCGCCAGACCAGCCCGTGCGTAACCTGCGGCCCCTTGTCGATCAATTCGGCGGTCAGCGTCACGTTGCCAAAATCCAGCTTCGGCAGAAGCGGGACCGCCTTGCGCGAACCGCGAAACGTATCCAGCGCGGGCAGATCAAGCTTGGGCTCGCTGTTCCTGCGCCCGAAAGCCCCCGAGGACGGCGGCGGGGGGACTTCCATCCTTGGACGCTGGGCAGGCGCGGACAAGGGTGGGGAAGACGGCCGAATTCTCGGCTCCAGCTTGCCGCCCTCCTGTGCTATCGCGGGGAACGCTGCAGCAATCAGCAGGGCGACCGCGAAAGCGAGTCTCTGGAAGAGGCCTGACATGGGTTGCCATCAAGCCCAGCGCGGTGGCAATTTCAAGATGGATTCTCCCCGCCCCGCGCCTTGCATCGGCGTTTCACCCCAACCCTTCCGAAGAATTTTCGCAAATGCCAACGCCCCTCACGGACTTCCTGCTCAAGCGCAACTCTGCTCCGATCCATGAACTGAAGGAGCCGGCCCCGTCCGACGCCGAGATCGAAACGATGATCCGCGTCGCCTCCAGGGTGCCCGATCACGGCCGCATGGAACCGTGGCGCTTCATCCTCTATCGAGGCGAGGCGCGCGAAAAGGTCGGCCGGATGCTCGCCGCTCTTGCAGAGAAACGCGAAGGGCCCCTGACCGACGTGCGCCGCGACAAGGAAATGACGCGTTTCTCCCGCGCGCCGCTCGTCATCGGCGTCATCTCGGCTCCGCGCGACAATCCGAAGATTCCGGACTGGGAGATGCAGCTTTCGGGCGGGGCGGCGGCGATGAATCTCGTTCTTGCAGCCAACTCCATGGGCTACGGCACGAACTGGATCACCAACTGGTATGCCTACGACGAAGAGGGGCGGCGGCTGCTTGGCCTCGCTCCGCACGAACGCGTCATCGGCTTCGTCCACATAGGCACCTTCGGCGGCACCGTATCCGAACGGCCGCGGCCGGACGTGGCGAAGCTCTAGGCCGACTATTCCGGGCGGTTCGGGGGATAGCGGCCATGTTCTATGAACCCGCAAACGGCCACGGCCTGCCGCACGATCCGTTCAAGGCGATCGTTGCGCCGCGGCCGATCGGCTGGATATCGACGAAGGGCCGCGACGGTTCGGTCAATCTCGCGCCCTATTCCTTCTTCAATGCCTTTTCCGGGCGGCCGCCGCTGGTGTGGTTCTCCTCGGAAGGCATCAAGGACAGCTTCACCTTCGCGCGCGAGACCGGCGAATTCGTCGCCAATCTCGTCGGCAGGCATCTCTTCGAGGAGATGAACGCCACTTCCGTCGACGCGCCGCGCGGGGTGAACGAGTTCGGCTATGCCGGGCTGACGCCGGCGCCGTCGCGGCTGGTTGCGCCGCCGCGGGTGGCCGAGGCCCACGCCGCGCTCGAATGCAAGGTGACCGAGTTGTTCGAGCCGAAAGGCCTCGACGGCAGGCCTGCCGGCGTCCATGTCTGCGCCGGCGAAGTGGTCGGCGTCCATATCGATGAGGCGGTGCTCACCGACGGCCTGTTCGACAACATCAAGGCGGGCAACGTCTCCCGCCTGGGCTATTTCGACTTCTCCGCGATCGCCGAGACATTCGCCATGCGCCGGCCGAAATGGAAGGCGGATTGAGGTCAGCCGACCCCTGCCGCTTTTGCCCGCGCCAGGATGCGTTCGGCGCGGCGCAGGTGCGGCCGGTCGTACATGTGGCCGTCGATAGCGATGACGCCCGGATTGCCGGCGGCGACGAAAGCCTCGACCACCGCGCGGGAGCGGGCGACCGTTTCGGCCGACGGCGTGAACACCTCGTTGATGACCGGCACCTGCGCCGGGTGGATCGCCATCTTGGCGGTGAAGCCGTCGCGCTCGGCCTCGACGCACTCGGCCCTCAGCGCGTACATGTCGCGGAAATTGACGAAAACCGTGTCGATAGCCGCCGCCTGCACGGCGGAGGCGGCCAGGATGGTCAGCGCGCGCGCCAGACGGAACACGTCCGTGTAGCGGCCCTTTTCATCGCGCGGCGTGCGCGCGCCGATATCGGCCGACAGGTCCTCCGCTCCCCAGGTCAGACCGGCCAGCCTCGGCATGGCCTCCCGGAACATCGGCGCCGCGAGCACGCCGGCGGCGGCTTCGGTGACGATCGGGAGGATGCGGGTGGCGCCGTCCTCGATGCCGTTCTCGGCCTCGTGGACGCGCAGCTTCGCCGACAGGCGTTCGACGTCCTTCGCTCCGATCGCCTTCGGCAGCATGACGCCGGCCGGCCGCGCCGGCATGATCGCGGCGAGGTCGTCATCCGTCAGGCCGGTGGTGAAATCGTTGACGCGTACATAGAGCGCGGCGGCGGACGAAGCCCGGTTTTGAACGATGAAGGCCGCCGTGGTCCTGCGCGCCTCTTCCTTGCGGTCGGCGCCGACCGAGTCCTCTAGATCGAGCAGGAGAACGTCGGCGGCGGCATCGAGGCCCTTGGCCAGCTTCTTTTCCGAATCACCCGGGACGAACAGCAGCGAGCGCACGCTCAGGCGTCCCTCTTCTTCATCATGGCCTGCCGCACGCAACGCGCCACCAGAACGTCGTCCTGGTTGTAGGCCCTGTGCTCGAATTCGACGATGCCGCGATCCGGCTTCGATTTCGACGGGCGGACCGACTTCACCTCCGTCTCGACATGCACGGTATCGCCATGGAAGAGCGGATGCGGGAACACCGTCTCCGACATGCCGAGATTGGCGATCGTCGTCCCAAGCGTGGTGTCGTGGACCGAGATGCCGATCATCAGGCCGAGCGTGAAAAGGGAATTGACGAGCGGCTTGCCCCATTCGCTCTTGGCCGCGAAATCGAAATCGATATGCAGCGGCTGCGGGTTGAGCGTCATGACGGAGAAGAGCACGTTGTCGCTCTCCGTGATGGTCCGCCGCAGGGGATGACGGAAGACCTGTCCCGGAACGAATTCCTCGAAATGATAGCCTGGCATCCCGGTTTTCCTCCGTTGGAGCCTGGTTGATAGGACCGTTGCGGAATGCCCGCAAGCCACGGACAAGCCCAGCCGCGCGCACACCCGATATGGTAAACGCTTCCTAAACCATTTCTGCCTAGCGTCCTCGCCAGGCTAGTGTGGTGGATTTGAAATTCGTTACAGAATGGATCGAGGATTGTGCACGAATTTCAAATCCGAAAACCACACTAGAATCGTAACCTTGCTAGTGCCCTTTTCGAATCCGAAATTCGTCTGACGCTTCTCGCAAATGATGCGAATTTCGGATCCGGGGCACTAGTGGTCGGGGCAGCGGCATGGTGATCAGTCACTTCCTCAGATGGATCGATACGGCGCGTGTCTCGCAGCGCGAGGCCGCCGCGGCCGCCCTGGCGAGGGCCTATGTCGGTTGCGAACTTGCCTTCGAGGATCGCTGCGCCGCGGAAGCCGCGCTGACATACCTGCTGGACGATCCCTCGGCGAAGGTGCGCTACGCGCTCGCCGAGGCGCTCGCCATTCACCGGCTTGCGCCGCTGCAGATCGTTCACGCCCTCGCATCCGACCTGGACGAGATCGCCGACATCGTGCTCAAGCGCTCGCCACTACTCACCGACGGCGATCTCATCGATCGCGTCGCAATGGGTACGGCGGGTATCCAGTGCTCCATCGCGGGCAGGGCGCTCGTCTCGAAATCGGTGGCGGCGGCGGTCGCTGAAGTCGGTTGCGCCGAGGCCTGCCTGGTCCTTCTCGGCAATGACGGCGCCGATATCGCTTCGCTCAGCTTCCGTCGCATCGCGGAGCGGTTCGGCGCGTTGCCGAAACTGCGCGAGGCCATGCTGGCCGATCGACGCCTGCCGGCCGATTGTCGCCACCTGCTGCTGGTGAAACTGAGCGCCGCGCTGAAGGATGCGCCGCTGGTCGTCGCGCTGATGGGCCGGGCGAGGGGGGAGCGCGTCATGCGCGAGGCCTGCGTGCGCGCCTCGCTGACCTTGATCGAGCGCACCCGTCCCGACGAGCAAGAGGCGCTGGTCGAGCACCTGCGCCTGGCCGGCGACCTCACCACCGCCTTTATCGTGCGCATGGTGGCGCACGGCAAGATCGACTTCTTCGCTTCCGTGCTCGGCGCGCTCGCGGCGCGCGAGGCCTCGCGTGTCAGGACCTTGCTGGCAGGTGGCCGGGACCTGGCGCTCGCGGCTCTGTTCCGCGGCGCGGGGCTGCCCGAAAGCGCGCATGCCGTAATCCTGCGGGCGCTCAAGATATGGCGGGATGTCGCCAACGGCAGGCGCGTCGCCGGCGCGCAGGAGGTGAGCTGGCTGATGCTCAAGGAGATCGGCGCCTGTCCCGGCCAAAGCGGCCCGGCACCGCATCAGGTCGAACTCGCCGGGCTGATTCGCGCCATCCACCTGGAAGTGTTGCGCGAGAATGCGCGCGGCCACGCGCTGGCGATCGCGGCGGCCTGAACCCGGCCTATTTGGCCGGAAGTGGCCGTCTCTTCCTGAAATCCCGCGCCGCGTAGCCGAAGACCGCCGCCATCACGATGGCGCCGCCGACCAGGCTAGCCACCGGCGCCACCTCTCCGAGCAGGAGCCATGCGAAGAAGATGGCGAGCGGCACTTCCGCGCTTCCGAGCAAGCCTGACTCGGCGGCGCTTACCAACCGCGTTCCTTCGGTCCAGAGGATGACGGCAGCCGCGAAGGAGGCGCCGAAGGCACACATAAGCATGGCGTCGTGCGCGGTCACGTCGAGCGGCCGGGTAACGATGCAGCCGACAACGAAGAGAAGGAATGCCGCCACGGCGCCCGTCCAGACCACCGGCGCGTCCGTGAATTTGCGGATCATCACCATGTATAGAGCGCAGCCGAAGGTCATCAGGACCGCCATGGCGTTCCCCGCCAGGCTTCCCGTGCCGATGCCGCCGACCATCATCACGGCTACCCCGGCGAGCGAAATGGCGGCGGCGATCATGGTACGCCCGCCGGTGCGCTCGCCGAGCATGAGGCGCTCGAGCGCGGCCGCCATGAACGGTACCGTGGCATAGATGATCGTGACGTTGGCGACATAGGTCAGCTTGAAGGCGGTGATGAAGGCGATGCTGGAGGCGGCGCCGACGATGGCGAGCGCCCAGCCGCGTTTTCCTAAGCGCAGCGCCGCCAACATGCCCGGGCCGCGTTCGCGCCAGAGCACATAGGCCGCGATGATCATAGAGCCGACGAGGCCGCGCCAGCAGGCGATCGTCCAGGGGCCGGCGGCGATGGAGCGGGTGAAGATGCCTGCCAGCGCGAAAAAGACGGCCGAAGCCGTCACGAGGACGACCCCGGCCGCGTGGCCGGCGCCGATAAGGCGCGAATCGTTCACCGTTCGAGCGTCCATGCTCTTCGTATAGAACAGGGCTCCTGCCAACCTTTCGTCAGGAGCCCGGAAGCGGGCCGCGCGGATTGCGGAAGAAGCGTGGATTGTCCTCGACGGCGGCGGCGATGACCCGCAGAGCAGCGGCGGCGTTCAGCACGGACCGGTCGGCGTCTTCGCGGCTGCCGAGCGCCTCCGCTTCGGCCCGCGTGGAAGCCGCGAAATCGCTGATCGTATGAGCTCCCGCCGGCCGCAGCAGCAAAGACGCCACGCGCTTCAGGAAATTGGCGACGAGGGGCCGCGCCGTCTCCGGCAGCTTTTCGGCCGCGCCGCGAAGCACGAGGATCTCCAGCCCTACCGTGACGGCGGCGACGCTTGCCGCAAGCATGGCCTCGCCCCTGCTTCCGGTGCGCTGTGCGAAGGGCATCAACTGGTTGATGCGGTCGTATGCGAGGCTTTCGAAGGCCGAGCGGCGCGGTACGCGTTCGTGCAGGCAGAGCCGCACGAGGTCTTCCTTGATGGTGGCGACGATGCGCAGGACGCTGTCGCGCGGCCTTGCCGGCAATACGCTCCAGAAGACGCCGATCGAGAGCAGGATGCCGACGAGGATGGACGCCGTCTGGTTGAGGAAATGGAGAGGCGCATAGACCATCGTCTGGTGCGGGCTCAAAAAGGCGAGGAAATTGATCGCAAAGGCCGTCGCCGTTCCCGTGAAAGACGGGTTCGCCATTGCCAGCGCGCCGGGTATCAGAACCGGGATGACGAACAGCACGAACCAGCCGAAGCCCGGGAAGGCGGGCATCAGGAGCTGGCCGACGAGAAATGCGAAGGGCACGGCGAGCAACGTACCCTTGAAGAAGCCGAAAGCCGTGCGGATTGGCGCCGGGCGCGATGCGAACAGGCTGGAGACGACCGCGACGATGATCGTCGCTCCTTCCGCGTCCGCCCATTGGGTGGCAATCCAGAAGGCGGCGACGAGCGAGGTGGCGAGCGCGGCGCGTACCGCATTGCGCAGTGCCGCCTGCCGGTCGCGGTGGATGACCAGCGCTGGTTGCCTCGTCTCATCGGCCACCTGCCGGCCCGGATGGCGGACGGCGTCGAGGCCGTCAAGGACGCCGGCGAACGCATCGGCGAATTCCGCCGCCATGGCGAGCCTCGCGGCGGCGCCGATGCGGTCGGGAATGTCCCGCGGCAGCGGCGCTTTCCGGGCATCGGCGGCGATCTCCCGGAGCCGGGCGATGACGGCGGAAACATCGTCGAGCGCATCGGCGCGTTCGGCG
>JBQCFA010000328.1:0-3434 GCA_051959695.1 Rhizobiaceae bacterium | reverse complement strand
ATACGCAAAAGCCTCGGGGCTGGGCGCAGCAGCCCGAGGTCGGCGCCTGCGAGCCTGAGCGGATGCTTGCGCAGGTAAAGGAGCACGATGATCGCCATGACGCTGATGGTCTGGCCAATCAGCGTCGAGGTGGCGGAGCCGGCGATGCCGAGCGCAGGGAAGGGGCCGATGCCGCGGATGAGGAGCGGATTCAGCACCATGTCGAGTATGACGGCAAGGGCCATGAAGAAGAAGGGAGTGCGCGAATCGCCGGCGCCGCGCAGGATGGTCATGACGAAGGTGAGCAGGTTCATCGCCGGGACAGCGACGAAGATGATGCGCAGATAGGCATGCGCCAGCGGCAGCGCATCCGGCGGCGTGCCGAGCAGGTCGAGGATGGCATCGACCCAGATCCAGCCACATATGGCGAAGACTGCCGAAACGCCGAAAAAGAAGGTGGCGCTCGTGCCGACGATGCGGCGCGCCTGAAGAAGGTCGCGCGCGCCGACCGACTGGGCCACCAGGATGGTCGCCGCCATGCCGATGCCGAAGACGGTGCCCAGCAGCAGGAACAGGACGAGATTGGCGTTTGAAGTGGCGGTCAGCGCGGATTCCCCGAGGAAGCGGCCGACCCAGACGGCGTTGATCGAGCCGTTCAGCGATTGCAGCACGTTGGAGCCAAGCACGGGCAGCGCGAACATGAGCAGCGTGCGCGCGATGGGACCGCCGGTTAGGTCGTGGGGACGGCGCTGTACCGGGCGCTTCTCTTCCATGCGACGTTCCTCCACGACCCGCTGGCCTTCCGAAGCGGGGCGGGAATCGGACTATGCGAAATGGCGACCGGACGCCATACCCGTCGGATCGAAGGACGCACTTTGGCCGTTAACTGGGCGTTGTTGCCGCGGTAGCGCCAGACAGAAGGATCATGATGCAAGATCGTCCGACCATACTTGACCAGACCCTTGCGGCAGCGGTCCGCGACAAGCGCACCGTCGACGACCAGCGAAAGAGCATCGCGCCTTTGCTCGACGGTATATCCATGCGCGAATCCATCCGCCACGACGACGAACGTGGCAGCGTCACGGAAATCTACGATCCACGCTGGAACTGGCACCCCGATCCGCTGGTCTTTTCCTACCTCTTCACGATACGTCCCGGCGTGGTGAAGGGTTGGGGCCTGCACAAGCTGCACGAAGACCGCTATTTCGTGATCAGCGGCGAGCTGGAGCTCGTCCTTTACGATCCGCGCCCGGAATCGAGCACCTACGGCAAGATCTGCAAGGTCTATCTTTCCGGCGCGCGGCCCGCCCTGATCAACGTGCCCCGCCACGTCTGGCACGCCGACCACAATATCGGCACCAGCGATCTCGTGGTAGTCAACTTCCCGACCATCCAGTACGATCACTCCAGCCCCGACAAATACCGCCTGCCAATCGACACCGACCTGATCCCGTACGATTTCGGGCCGGCCAAGGGATGGTAGGGCTGCCGCGCTTCTCGATCCTGCTGCCGACGCACGACCGCGCCGACGTGCTCGGCCATGCCATCCGTTCGGTGCTCGACCAGAGCATGCCGGATTTCGAGCTGCTGGTGGTCGGCGACGGCTGCGGGGCGGATACGCGATCAGTCGTGGCGGGGTTCGAGGACCCGCGTATCCGGTTCTTCGACCTGCCCAAGGCTCCGCATTTCGGCTATGCCAACCGCAATGTCGCCCTGCGCGAGGCAAGGGGTGCCCTGATCGCATTTGCCGCCGATGACGATCTCCTGTTTCCAGACCATCTGGAAAGACTGGAACACGCGCTTTCGGGCGGAGCCGCCCTTGCCTATAGCCAGGCTCTATGGGTATCCACCGACGGCATCGCCGCCCCCCTCCTGACCAATCTGGAACTGGCTGACGAGTTGCGTTCCTTCATGGAGCGCCACAACAGTATCCCGGCCAGCTGTTTCGCCTATCGCGCCGACAGCGTGCCGTCGCCCGACGGGTGGCCGGAGGACATCGGGGCGGCCGCCGACTGGCGGCTTTGGCAAGGCATCATGCGTGGCAATCCGGATCATCCCGTCGTCTATTGCCGGGTCCCGACGGTGCTGCACTTCAGCGCACGCTGGAAGAATTCCCGCCATTCATCGATTGGCGAACTGGCCACTTTGCTGGAGATCGCCGACAGCGTCGATTGGTGGCCGGCGGCGTTGCGCATCGTTCCTCAGCAGGACACGCCGGCGCAGTCCGCTTTCGCCGGGCTCATGCAAGCCGACCCGCAGGGTTGGTCCGCGCGTACCCGCCAAGGAGCCGCCGATCTGATCGCACGTCTGGCCTGGGACGACATAAGGTCCGTCCGGCCGGCTCTGAAGGCCGCCGACGAGCGGGTCGCCTCGTTGCGGGCCGATTTGGCGGCACGCGTGGCAGAAGTCGCCACATGCAAGGCGGAAATCGCCGCGGCGCTCGCCGACCGTGATCGTCGCGGCGCGGAGGTTGCCGCACTGCGCGCGTCCACCAGTTGGCGGATGACCGGCCCGCTGCGTGCCGCCATCATCGGCGCCCGCCGCCTCGTCGGCCGCTCCTGACTGCAACAGATGGCCGTCTCTAGCCAGGGACCGGCAGCCGGTTGTCGGCGGCTCTCGGAGCGGCGTGGGCCGTGCGAAGTCAGCCTTTCAGAAGTCCCAGTTCCCGCAGGCTTTCCGCGCTCGCCACGATCGCCTCGGCGTCGGGGCGCGGCGACCAGCCAAGCAGGCGTGCGGCTTTGTCGTGGCCCGCATTCTTCATCTTGCCGAGTTCCGGCGCCACAACACGGATAGCCGGATCCCACAATGCGGCGAGCCGCACCAGCCAGTTGGGCAACTGCCTTGTCGGCACGCGCGCCGCGGCTCGTCCGAGGCCCTCCTTAAGGATTAGCGCAATCTGGTGGATCGTCTTGAAATCGCCGCCGACGGCGAGGAAGCGCTCCCCGCTGGCGGCCGGGTGGGTCATGGCGCGGATATGCAGGTCGGCGACGTCGCGCACGTCGACGACGCCGAAAACGAGATGCGGCAGGCCGGGCAGGGCGCCGTTCATGAGCCGCTGCACGAGCAGGATCGACGTCGAGAGGTCCGGCCCGAGGATCGGCCCGAACACACCGACGGGGTTGACCACGGCAAGCTCCAACCCGCCGCCTTCGCGTTCGACGAACTCCCATGCGGCGCGTTCGGCGAGCGTTTTCGATTTCGGATAGGCGGCGACGCCCGGCGCGTCGGGATCTGTCCAATCGGTCTCGTCGAACTGTGTCTGGCCGGGGTGGCCGTAGCCGATGGCGGCGAAGGAGGAGGTGAGGACGACGCGCTTGACGCCCGCACCGCGCGCTGCCTTCAAGGCCCGTAGCGCCCCGTCGCGCGCGGGAACGATCAGTTCGGCGTCGTTCTTCGGCACGCTTGCGGGGAAGGGCGAGGCGACATGGAGAAGGTAGTCGCAGCCCTTAATGGCG
>JBQCFA010000327.1:0-3644 GCA_051959695.1 Rhizobiaceae bacterium | reverse complement strand
GCCTCGCCGTCGATGTTCTCCTTGAGCAGGCCTTCGCGCATCATCAGGCCGAGATTGCGCCGCGCCCGCCGCCAGGGTGCGTCGGCCGATTTGTAGACGATGTGGCGAAGATCGTTGAGCCGCCCAGGATTGGCCGGCTTGCCTTCCTTCAGCCACTTCTCGCGCGCCTGTCCGCCTTTCCATGCGCGGGTCGTGAAGCCCAGGATCTCGACCGAGACGCCGCAGCGTTCCAGCGTGCGCGCGAGGATGTCGGCGCAGGTCGCCGCCACAGTGATCGGCCGCCCGCGCATCGACCCGGAATTGTCGAGAAGCAGCGTCACCACCGTGTCGCGGAACTTGGTGTCGCGTTCCTGCTTGAAGGAGAGCGGCTGCATCGGATCGATGACGACGCGTACCAGGCGCGACGGGTCGAGATAGCCCTCCTCGAGATCGAAATCCCAGGAGCGGTTCTGTTGCGCCATCAGCCGCCGCTGCAGCCGGTTTGCGAGCCGCCCGACGACGCCCGACAGGTTCGCGAGCTGCTTGTCGAGGAAGGCGCGCAGCCGGTCGAGTTCCTCCTCCTCGCACAGTTCCTCGGCCCCCACCGTCTCATCGAAGCCGGTGGTGAAGACCTTGTAGTCGACATCGCGTGGCAGGTTGGCGAAGGGATCGTCCCGGCGCCTTGTCTCGCCCGGCGTTTCGGCGTCGGCTTCCTCGTCCTCGGAGACGTCGTCGGAAGAAGCGTCGCTCGCCTCGGTCTCGCCTTCTTCCTGCTCCTCTGCGGAGGCTTCCGAATCCTGGGCCTCGGACTGATCGGCGCCGGAATCCTCTTCCTCGCCCTCTTCCCCCTGCTCCTCGCCCTGCGGCTGCTGGTCGTCGTCCTCAGCCTCCGACTGGTCGTCATCGCCGAGTTCCTCGGCCATCTCCATCGACGCCAGCATGTCACGGACGACGCGGGCAAAGGCCTGCTGGTCGTGGAGCTTGTCGGTCAGCGCCTCGATATCGCCGGCGGCCTTGTCGTCTATCCAGTCGCGCCAGAGCTCGACCATCCTGCGCCCGCTCTTGGGGGCCGGCCGGCCGGTCAGTTTCTCGCGCACCATGAGCGCAACCGCTTCCTCGATCGGCGCTTCCGCCTTCTCGGAGACTTCGGCGAGATTAGCCTTGGCGTACTTGTCCTCCAGCATCAGCGCGAGGTTGTCACCGACGCCACGCATGGCGCGCGCGCCGATCGCCTCGACGCGCGCCTGCTCGACGGCGTCGTAGACGGCGCGCGCCTGCTTCCCTTCGGGCGCCAGCCTGGCATGGACGCGCGGATCGTGTCGCGCACGCCTGAGCGCCATGGAATCGCCGAGCCCCCGAGTCACGCCGATATCGGTCCGCGTCGGCTTCTTCGGCAGGTCCGGCAGCCTCGCATGGCTGCCGGCGAGCGCCGGCTTGTCCTTGGCGAAGGAGACTTCCAGGTCGTGGTCGCCGGCGATGGCGCGCATGCAGACGCCGACGGCGCGCTTCAGCGCATCCGTCTCGCCGCCCGCCTTGGGCTTGCCACGTGTGTTGTCGCCGGGACCGGCCATCGTTTTCCCGCGATCAGCCCAGCACCACGTTGACCGCGCTTTCCGGCAGTTCCTCGCCGAAGGCGCGCTGGTAGAACTCGGCGACGACCGAACGCTCCAGTTCGTCGCACTTGTTGAGGAAGGTCAGCCGGAAGGCCATGCCGACCGAGCCGAATATCTCGGCGTTCTCAGCCCAGGTGATGACCGTGCGCGGGCTCATGACGGTCGAGAGGTCGCCGTTGATGAAGGCCTGTCGCGTCATATCGGCGACGCGGACCATCTTGTTGACAATCTCACGGCCCTTGTCGTTGCGGTAATGCTTGGCCTTTGCCAGCACGATGGCGACCTCATTGTCGTGCGGCAAATAATTGAGCGTCGTGACGATCGACCAGCGGTCCATCTGCGCCTGATTGATCTGCTGCGTGCCGTGATAGAGGCCGGTCGTGTCGCCGAGTCCGACAGTGTTGGCGGTGGCGAAGAGGCGGAAGGCTGGATGCGGCCGGATGACGCGGGACTGGTCGAGCAGGGTCAGGCGACCGGAACTCTCCAGCACGCGCTGGATGACGAACATGACGTCAGGCCGGCCGGCGTCGTACTCGTCGAAGCAGAGCGCGACGTTGTGCTGGTATGCCCAGGGCAGGATGCCGTCACGGAACTCGGTGACCTGCTTGCCTTCCTTGACCACGATGGCGTCCTTGCCGACGAGGTCGATACGGCTGACATGGCTGTCGAGATTGACCCGCACGCAGGGCCAGTTGAGCCTAGCCGCCACCTGCTCGATATGCGTCGATTTGCCCGTGCCGTGATAGCCGGAGACCATCACGCGGCGGTTGAAGGCGAAGCCGGAAAGAATGGCGAGCGTCGTCTGCTCGTCGAAAAGATAGTCCGGGTCGAAGTCCGGCACATGCTCGTTGGCGGTCGAGTAGGCCGGCACGACCATACCGGATTCGAAGCCGAACTTTTCCTTCACCGACACCGTGGTGTCTGGCAGATTCGCGATATCGCGGTCGATCTTGTTCATCATTCCTCCAGCACGGAAACTCGTCCGCGCCGCTTTGTTTCCCGTTTTCAGAGGGCCGTCTTAGGGCTTTTTCCTGCCGGATAGAAGCCGCGGTGACGGAGCGCTCAGCACAAACCTGCCTGCCTGAGCAATCGGTAGGCCTGGATCACCTCGCGAAACCGGTCTTCCGAACCCCTGTTGCCGCCATTCGCGTCGGGATGGTGGCGTTTCACCAGTTCCTTATAGCGTGCCTTGATGTCGACGCCAGTCGCCTTTGCGTCAAGGCCAAGCGTTTCCAGAGCCTTGGCCTCAAGCGGCCGCGCCTTGCGCTCCTGAGGCGGACGCTCGGGCTGAGCTCCGAACAGATTGAACGGATCGCGCGTGCGCCGGAAGTAGCCGGCGCCGCCCGAACGCATCTGCGAAAAGTCGGCCGCCGCGCGCGGACCGGAGGCGGTGCCCATCTTCCAGGTTGGGCGGTGGCCGGTCAGCGCTTCCTTCTGGAAGCGTGCGATATCGGTGTCCGCGAGCCCGGAAAAATAGTTGTAGCCCTTGTTGTATTCCCTGACATGCTCGAAGCAGAAATGGAAATACTCGCCTTCCTTCATGCGCCCGACGGGCGCCTTGTGCGTGCCGGCTTCCGCGCAGCCGTCCCACTGACACCGCTGCGGATGCGACGTCAATTCGGCATCCGGATCGGGCCGTACGCGGATCCGCTCGAAATATTTCGAATAGGGCTTCATGCTGAGCCGATTATGGGTGCTTCGCCGGGCGATACAAGAATTGACATTCCGGGGATGATGGGCCTACCGGCTGAATCGCCGGTATACGAGGCCGCTTCGGTCATTTTTGTGGCCGGCCTGATACATATGGGGAAAGGCGGACGCGATGTCCATCCAGTCGACGATTGAAGCCAAGCTGAAGGGCGCGCTTGCCCCGCAGCGGCTGGAGGTGATCAACGAGAGCCATCTCCACGCCGGGCATCATCATGCCGAGTCCGGCCATCATTCGACCTTCGATGGCGCCGGCGAGACACATTTCCGCATCCGCATCGTCGCGCCTTCTTTCGCCGGGATGAGCCGCGTCGAACGCCATCGGACGGTCAACAACCTGCTGGC
>JBQCFA010000326.1:0-3012 GCA_051959695.1 Rhizobiaceae bacterium | reverse complement strand
ATAGAATTGAAGACCCACGCCAAGATGTCGCTGATCGTGCGCCGCGAGGATACGAAGCTGCGCAATTACGTGCATCTCGGCACCGGCAACTACCATCCCATCACCGCGCGCATCTATACCGACCTTTCCTATTTCACCTGTGATCCGGAGATCGCGCACGATGTGGCGCAGGTCTTCAACTTCATCACCGGCTATGCCGAACCGGCGAAAGAGATGGCGCTGGCGATTTCCCCGTTTACCCTGAGAAGCCGCATTCTCGGCCACATCGAGGACGAGATTGGCCATGCCAAAGCGGGCCGCCCGGCGCAGATCTGGATGAAGATGAATGCGCTGGTCGATCCGATCGTGATCGACGCGCTCTATGAGGCGAGCCGCGCAGGCGTGGAGATCGACCTCGTCGTGCGCGGCATCTGCTGCCTCCGGCCCCGGGTAAAGGGCCTGTCGGAGAACATCCGCGTCAAGTCGATCGTCGGGCGCTTCCTCGAGCACAGCCGCATCTATTGCTTCGGCAACGGGCGCGGCCTGCCGTCGGACGACGCGGTCGTCTACATTTCCTCCGCCGACATGATGCCGCGCAATCTCGACCGTCGCGTCGAAGCGCTGGTGCCGATCGTCAACCCGACCGTACATGAGCAGGTGCTCGGCCAGATCATGCTGGGAAACATCATGGACAACCAGCAGAGTTTCGAAGTAATGGCGGATGGCACCTCTCGCCGCATGGCTCCCGAAGAGGGCGAGGAACCGTTCAATGCGCAGGAATATTTCATGACCAATCCGAGCCTGTCGGGCCGGGGAGACGCGCTGAAGAGCCACGCGCCCAAGCGCATTGCCCAGCACAAGCGGGCCAAGAAGGCTGAAGCGGCCCTGACTGCATGATAGCCGGATCGCAGGGACGCCTGCAGGACCGCAGACCCATTTCGGTCATCGACATCGGATCGAACTCGATTCGACTGGTCGTCTATGAGGGGATAGCTCGTGCCCCGACCGTTCTTTTCAACGAAAAGATGCTCGCCGGCCTTGGCCGGGGAATCGTCTCGACCGGCAGGCTCGATCCGGAAGCGGTGAAGCGCGCCGTCGAGGAGTTCCGCCGCTTCCGCGCTCTTTCCGAGCAGGCCGGGGCCGAGACGCTGCACGTGATCGCGACCGCTGCCGCGCGCGAGGCGGAGAACGGCATGGATTTCATCCATCGCGCCGAGGACATACTCGGCACCGAGATCCAGGTCCTTTCAGGTCGGGAGGAGGCCTACTACTCGGCGCTCGGCGTGATCTCCGCCTTCCATCCCGCGGACGGCATCGCCGGCGACCTAGGAGGCGGCAGCCTCGAACTGATCGACGTGAAAGGCGAAGCGATCGGCGACGGCATCACCCTGCCGCTCGGCGGCCTGCGGCTGCAGGACATGTCGAAGAACTCGCCTTCGGCGGCGGGCAGGATCGTGCGCGAGGAGATCGCGCGCGCCGGGTTGCTGGCGAAGGGCGGCGGCAGGACGTTCTACTGCGTCGGCGGCACCTGGCGAAACCTTGCCCGGCTGCACATGAACGTGACGAACTATCCGCTTGCCGTCATGCATCACTACGAGATGGCGCCGCAGGCGATCGGCGATTTCCTCAAGCGGATCGCCAAGAACGACATGGACAAGATGAAGGGGATCGACCGTATCGCCAAGAGCCGGCGCGCGCTCCTGCCCTACGGCGCGATCGTGCTGCAGGAAATCCTCAGGGTCATGCAGCCGAGGAACATCGTCGTCTCGGCCCTCGGCGTTCGCGAAGGCTACCTCTATTCACTGCTTTCGCCCTCCGAGCAACGCGTCGATCCCCTGATTTCGGCGTCGGAGGAAATGGCGGTGTTGCGGGCGCGTTCCGTCATCCATGCGCGCGAACTCGCCGAGTGGACAGGCGAGGCCTTCGCCGCCTTCGGCATCGAGGAGACGGAGGATGACGCGCGCTATCGCCGTGCGGCCTGCCTCCTCGCCGACACGGGCTGGCGCGCCCACCCCGAATATCGCGGCGCGCAATCGCTCAACATCATCGCGCATGGCTCCTTCATCGGCGTCGACCATCCCGGCCGCGCCTTCCTGGCGCTGACCAATCTCTATCGCCATGAGGGCATATACGAGGACGCGGCCGCGCCCGAGATCAAGGTGCTTGCTGGCCCGCATTACCTGGAGCGCGCGCGCCTTCTGGGCGCGCTGTTGCGCGTGGTCTATCTCTTCACCGCCTCCATGCCGGGCATCATGCCGAAGCTGAAATGGGCGCGGCGCGAAAATGGCGGGCTGGCGCTGGTCGTTCCTTCCCCCCACCCCGACCTGATCGGCGAGCGGCCGGCGGGCCGCCTGGCCCAGCTGTCGAAGCTGCTCGGTCGTCCGCTTGAATTGGCGGTTGCAGATCCGTAGCCTTGGGCGGGTCTTTTCGTGGACCGTGCAGGGTGGGCGGTACCGACGCTTACGGTGAGGGGCAGGATGGTGTCGACCGCCCGGTAGTCCGTTGCATGCGAGATTGCAGACGCGAGGGCTTCGCTATCCCGCCGTGTTTGGGGACGGGAGCGGTCAGGCCGCTCTCGCCGCCTGGCGCGGCTGGCGCCCGAACGGGATTTTCAGCCAGGCGCGCTCGTGCAGATAATAGAGAAACGACTTCGTGATCACCTCGGTGAGGCCGATCGCGGCTGCGAACTTCATGCTTCCGGTGATAACGAAGGAAAGCACCATCGTGTCGATGCTGCCGGTGACCCGCCAGGAAATAGCCTTGGCCAAGCTTCGCGTATGGCTGTCCATGCGGTGGTCCTTCCATCTGGCGAGCGCCCGTCGACGAGCCACCGGAACTTAGCCGTCGGAAGCGATGACGGGAAAGGCGACGGGTTTTGCCCGGCTCCCGATCCGGGAAATTGCCTTCCGTAGACAATCGGACCGTTGGAAGTTTGTATCTTTGCAGGCCGGCGGCGGATCAGATGGCGCGCAGACGGGAGCCGGAGAGTTCTCCGCTCTCCTCGAGCACGGGATAGGCGATCGAGGCGAGCAG
>JBQCFA010000325.1:0-3835 GCA_051959695.1 Rhizobiaceae bacterium | reverse complement strand
AGGGACCGGCGCCTCCGATGGGCCGCTAACGTGGCGGGCCGTCCGGGGAGGTTCTGCCGAAAGGTTTTCCCTGGGGGCACTAGGACCCCTGCGTGCCGGACAGAGGCACACAGACCCCGCCGGGATCGCGGGCCGGGCCGTTGCAACAGATCGCGGCGGCAGGGTTGGCGAGACAGGTGGGGAGCAGTGAAACAGGCGGGATCAGAAATCGCCGGACGGGCGGCCGCGAGGTCGCACATAATTTACTAGATGAGCGAGCTTTCGGCCGCCCGTCTTCCCGAATTGAGCCCTTGCGCCTACGACGATCACTCGCTAGAAGGACCGTACCGTAACGTACGGTACGGAGCCGCCGGCCATAATGGATATGAACAGGCTTACGGAGCGCCAGAGAGAGGTGCTCGACGCAGCGCTCGCCCTCCTGATGGATACGGGCGATCAGCTCACCATGACGGGGGTTGCGCGGCGCGCGAGTTGCTCGAAGGAGACGCTCTACAAGTGGTTCGGCGACCGGGACGGTCTCCTGACCGCGACGGTGCAGTGGCAAGCGTCCAAGGTCCGCGTTGAGCCGGTCGACCTCGATCGGCTGGATGTTGCCGGGCTGACGGCCGTGCTCAAGGGATTCGCCGCCGACTGGCTTCGCGTTGTCTCCAGCCCGACTTCCGTCGCGCTCAACCGACTGGCCATTGCTCACGCCGGCTCGGACAAGCCCGGCCTCGGCGCGATCGTGCTCGAAAACGGCCGCTTCGCCCTTGCCCGGCGGCTGACACCGGTGCTTGAAGCGGCGCGGAAGAAGGGCCTGCTTGCCTTCGAAAATGGCGAGATGGCGTTTCGCACGTTTTTCGGACTGGTCGCGCGCGACGTGCAGGTTCGGCTGCTCCTCGGCGACCGGATGGATCTGAACGAGAAGGAAATCCTCGGCGAGGCCGCCGAGGCGACAAGGCAGTTCCTCGCTCTCTACGGAAGAGGCGGGGAACCAATTGCACGACAGCTATGAAGTTCAAACAAAGGAAGGAATGACCATGCGTGTCTACTACGATCGCGACGCCGATCTCAATCTCATCAAGGGCAAGAAGGTGGTCGTCATCGGCTATGGCAGCCAGGGCCGCGCCCATGCGCTGAACCTGAAGGATTCTGGCGTCAAGGACATCGCGGTCGCGTTGCGCGCCGGCTCGGCCACCGCCAAGAAGGCGGAAGCGGACGGGCTCAAGGTGATGACGGTCGCTGACGCCGCCAAATGGGCCGACCTGATGATGATGGCGACGCCCGACGAGCTCCAGGCCGACATCTACAGGAACGAGATCGCGCCGAACATCCGTGACGGCGCCGCGATTGCGTTCGCTCACGGCCTCAACGTGCATTTCGGCCTCATCGAGCCGAAGGCGACGGTCGACGTCCTAATGGTGGCGCCGAAGGGCCCCGGCCATACGGTGCGCAGCGAATACCAGCGCGGCGGCGGCGTGCCCTGCCTGGTCGCCGTGCACCAGGATGCGTCGGGCAATGCGCTCGACCTCGGGCTCTCCTATGCGTCGGCGATCGGCGGCGGCCGCTCCGGCGTCATCGAGACGACCTTCCAGGAGGAGTGCGAGACGGACCTCTTCGGCGAGCAGGTCGTGCTCTGCGGCGGCCTGGTCGAGCTCATCCGCGCCGGCTTCGAGACGCTGGTCGAGGCTGGCTACGCGCCAGAGATGGCCTATTTCGAGTGCCTTCACGAGGTCAAGCTGATCGTTGACCTGATTTACGAGGGCGGCATCGCCAACATGAACTACTCGATCTCCAACACGGCCGAGTGGGGCGAGTACGTCTCCGGCCCGCGCATCATCACCGCCGAGACCAAGGCCGAGATGAAGCGCGTGCTGAAGGACATCCAGACCGGCAGGTTCACGTCGGAATGGATGCAGGAATATCGCGCCGGCCTGTCGCGCTTCAAGGCGACGCGGCGCCTCAATGACCGCCACCAGATCGAGGAGGTCGGCGAGAAGCTGCGCGGCATGATGCCGTGGATCTCCAAGAACAAGCTCGTCGACAAGGCGAAGAACTAGCCGACCCACGGTGCGGCGCGAGTCGCGCGCCTTTCGCGCCATGTCGCAAACAGGCTGCAACCGCGCCGCACCGATCGGTAGTTTTCCCGCAGTTTGAATCCGGAGCAGCGGGCCATGGCGGAATTTCCGAAGCATGCGAAAGTCGTCATCATCGGCGCGGGCGGCATCGTCGGCGCTTCGGTGGCGCATCACCTGGTCGAGCGGGGATGGGACGACATTGTCGGCATCGACAAATCCGGCATCCCCACCGACGTCGGCTCGACGGCCCACGCCTCGGATTTCTGCTACCTGACCAGCCACGACTTCCTGTCGTGCTGGACGACGCTCTATTCCGTCGATTTCTACGAGAAGCTGGGCCACTACGCCAAGGTCGGCGGACTGGAGGTTGCGCGCGTCGGCGATGATGCGCGCATGGCCGAGCTGAAGCGCAAGGTGGCGTCCGGCAAGGCGTTCGGAACGCGCGCTTCGATGATCGGGCCGGCCGAGGTCAAGCAAAAATTCCCGCTGATCGAGGAAGACAAGGTGCAGGGCGCCATGTGGGACCCGGATGCGGGCCTCGTCATCCCGCGCTCGCAGACTGTCGCCGGCAAGTTGATCGACGAGGCCGAGAAGGCGGGCAAACTCAAGACCTTCGCCAATACGCCGGCAAAGTCGCTGGTGATCGAGAACGACCGCATCAAGGGCGTGGTCACCGACCGCGGTACGATCGAAGCCGACTATGTGATCGTCTGCGCGGGGCTTTGGGGTCGCCTGATCGCGGAAATGGCGGGTGAGGACCTGCCGGTCATGCCTGTCGACCACCCGCTGACCTTCTTCGGCCCGTACAACGAATTCGCCGGCACCGGCAAGGATATCGGCTATCCGCTCCTGCGCGACCAGGGCAACTCCGCCTATATGCGCGACACCGGCGACCCGACAACGTCGGAAGGCGGCATGATCGAATGGGGCTACTACGAGGAAACCAACCCGCGCCTGGTGCATCCGCGCGAACTGCTTGAAAAGCATGAGGCGCGGCTGTCTCCCTCCCAGCGCGACCTCGACATGGAACAGATCATGGAGCCCCTGGAGCGCGCCATCGAGCTGACGCCGATCCTTGGCGAACTCGGCTACGACGAACGCCGCTCGTTCAACGGGCTCCTGCAGGTGACGGCCGACGGCGGACCGTCGATCGGCGAAAGCCAGAAGGTGAGGGGGCTCTGGTACGCCGTCGCAATCTGGGTCAAGGACGCGCCCGGCATGGCCAAGCTCGTCGCCGACTGGATGACTGACGGGAGGACCCACATCGATCACCACCAGATCGACTACGCCCGCTTCTATCCACACCAGATGGAGGAGAAATTCGTAGAGGGACGCTGCGGCGAGGCGGCGCAGAAGATCTACAATCCGGCCGTCCATCCGCGCGAACCCTATGGGACCGGCCGCAACGTCCGCCGCTCGCCCTTCTACGAGCGCGAGAAGGAACTCGGCGGCTACTTCATGGAACTCGGCGGCTGGGAGCGCGCGCACGGCTACGCCGCCAACGAGCATCTGCTCGAGAAATACGGCAATCGCGTTCCGGTGCGCGAGAACGAATGGGATAATCGCCATTTCTGGCGCGTGTCGAACGCCGAGCACCTCGCCATGAGCGAGGATTGCGGCATCGTCAACCTGTCGCATTTCTACATGTTCGAGGTCTCCGGCCCCGACCATGTCGCGCTGATGGAATGGCTGTGCGCCGCACGAATCGGCGGCGACGCCAATATCGGCAAGGGCATCTACACCCACTTCCTCGACGACGAGGGCATGGTGCGCGCCGA
>JBQCFA010000324.1:0-2320 GCA_051959695.1 Rhizobiaceae bacterium | reverse complement strand
GGCATGCCGACCTTCAACATCGTCGCCGCGATTCCCCTGATCGTCTTCTCGATCATCTCCATGGCCGAGGCCACCGGCCAGACGATCGCCACGGCCGAGATCGTCGGCAAGGAGGGGGACGCCCGCGCCATCGTCCCGTCGACCATTCGCGGCGACGCGCTGATGTCGCTGGTTGGAGGGCTGTTCGGCACCTCGCTCATCATCACCAGCGGCGAGAATATCGGCATCGTGCGCGCCACCGGCGTCAAGTCGCGCTACGTGACGGCCGTCGCCGGCCTCATCCTCGTGGTGATCGCGCTGCTGGCCCCGGTCGGACGGCTGGCGGCGGCGCTGCCGGGGCCCGTCGTCGGCGGGACGGCCGTCATCGTCTTTTCCGTCATCGGCGTGATCGGCATCGATCTGCTGCGTCGCGTCGACCTTCGCGAGCACGGACCGATGGTCACGCTCGCGGCGGGGCTGTCGCTCGGCCTGCTCCCCATTCTCGTCCCCGGTCTCTACAGCCAGTTTCCGCACGGGGTGCAGATGATCATGGGCAATGGGCTGGCGGCGGGTACAATCATTGCCGTGATCGTCAACGCCGCGTTCGAACTCGGCTCCTCCAGGAGGGATGGGCAGGGGGCTCCCGTCCCGGCGGCGAGGGCGGAGGGATGACCCTCCCCGACAGGCTGCGCGACTGCGGCGATGCCATGCTTTGCCCCGGCAGCGTGCTGCTGCCGGCTGGGCCGCGAACCAACATGGCGGTTGTGGTGCGCGATGGCCGCTTCGCGGACATCGGACCGGTCGCCGAATTCGCAGCAGCCAACGCGGATCTGACGCGGGTCGACCTTCCAGCCCACCTCTTGATGCCCGGCTTCATCGACGTTCACACGCATCTGACCCAGTCGCTCGGCAAGTCCCTTGTCTTCGGCGAGCCGTCGGAAATATTCCGCCGCGTCTGGGTGCCGCTGGAAGGCAGCCTGGACGAACGGATGGTGTACCTGTCGGCGAAGCTTGCGGCGCTGGAATGCCTGCGCGGCGGTTTCACCTCCGCCGTCGATGCCGGCACGCGTTCGGCGGGCCATATCGGGGCCCTGGCGCGCGCGGCCTCCGAGACCGGCCTGCGCAGCGTGGTCGGCCTCATCTGCAACGATATCGACGGGACAGCCGTGGTGGCCGACAAGGCAAGCATCCTGGCCAGGGCGGCGGAGCACCTCTCCGCCTTCGCCGATGATCCGCTCGTGCATCCTTCGCTTGCGATCTCCATTCCGGAGGCCGCGACCGACGAGATGCTGCGCACCGTCTCAACCATGGCGGCGGAAGCAGGCGCCGTCTTCCAGACCCACGTGAACGAACATCTGGTTGCCGTCGAGCGCTCGCTCGCCGCCACGGGCCGGCGCCCGCTCGAGCATCTGGCGCATATCGGTGCGCTTGGCCGACATGCGCTTGTCGCGCATTCCACCCTGGTCACGCCGCATGAGCTGAACCTGCTTCGCGACACCGGCACGGCCGTCGCCTACAATCCGGTGGCGAGCGTGTGGAAAGGCAACGCGGTGGCGCCGGCGCTGCAGATGGCGGCGCTCGGCATCCGCTTCGGCCTCGGCACGGACGGCACGCGCGCCGATGCTTTCCGCCTCGTGGATGCCGCCGAGACGCTGCAGCGCGCCGCCTTCGGCCTGGCGACGGGCGATTCTTCATGCGGAGGCGGCTGGCTGTGGCTCGACCGCGCCACGAGCGGCGCCGCCGATTCCAGCGGCCTGGCGGACGTCACCGGCGAGATCAGGACGGGACTGGCCGCGGACTTCCTGCTGGTCGACCTCGACCGACCGGAATTCACGCCGTCCTACGATCTCCCCTGGGAACTCGTGCGATACGGCAATCGCGACCAGATCGACGCCGTGTTCACCAACGGCCGCCTTCGCCTGTGGCAAGGCTGGCCGGTCGATTGGGATGCGCGGTCCCTGCTCGCGGAGATCCGTGAAGTCTCCTCCGCCGTCATCGCCCATGCGCCGATACGGAAAATCCATCCCGATTCTGGCGCCTTTCGCGAAATGGGGCATTATCATTGAGCATTACCGTAGTCTCGGTCCTAGCCGTGGCGGTGTTCGTCTCCGCCTTTATCCAGGGCGCGCTTGGCATCGGCTTCGCATTGATGCTCGCGCCGATCGTGGGAATTCTCCAGCCCGGCCTGCTGCCTGTCATGCTGCTGATCCTGATGCTGCCCCTCAACGCTCATGTCGCGTGGCGCGAACGGGGCGCGATCGACTGGCCGGGGTTCAAATGGATCACGGTCGGGCGTTTCGCGGGGACCTTCGCGGGCGCATGGCTGCTGGCCGCGCTCTCG
>JBQCFA010000323.1:0-7549 GCA_051959695.1 Rhizobiaceae bacterium | reverse complement strand
CATTCGTTCCAAATTGCCGTCCCGATTTATCGAAATCTAAACGCTGGGCCCCTAAGCGCAAAGCGATGGGGCTGGATCTATTCACGCTCATGGTCATGGCGCAGATGGATTTGATCGTCTGCGGACTGCTGTTTCTCGTAGAGGCCGTATGCGGGCGGTCCCTGTCGAGCTGGGCCTTCGCCTGGGCATTCCTGTGCGCGCCTCTGGCGGCGTTTTCCTATTGCCTCGCAGGCAGCAGTATCCGCTTCATCGAGGGCTATCCCCTAGGCAACGGCATAGCCGTCGGCACCGTGGCGCTTACATGGTGCGGGGCGCGCGCCGTGAACGGGCGGCGGCCGTATTTTTCTGTCGCCTTCGCGGTTCCGCTCGCCATGACGATTGCCGTGTTCCTGGCGGCGAAAGACATGGGGGCCTGGACCGGAGCCTATCCGTTCTTCGCCTGCTTCGCCGCCTTTGCGTTGGCCGCCGCCGTGGAGTTCCGGCGTGGGCGGGTGGATGAGGCACGAACCAGAAACGCCTCGATCCTGGCGGCGGTCTGTGCCTTCAACGCTGTCTTCTATACCGCCCGCGGCGTCGGGCTGTGGCTGCTCGGACCTCACGATCAGGTGTTTCAGGCGGTGCTCGGACCGGAAACCGCGACAATGGTCCTTACCGTTCTGGTCGTCGTTTCCAGCTTCAGCCTGACCGCGCTCGGCAAGGAGCGGATCGATGCGCGTCTTAGATATGCGGCGGCGCATGACGGGATGACCGGGCTTTTCAACCGAAGTGAATTTTTCCGCCAGGCCGAAGAATTGTTAGCCGGCCTCGCCCGCAAGGAAAAGCCGGCGGCTGTTCTGTTGATGGATCTCGACCATTTCAAAAGGATCAACGACACGCATGGCCACCGGATCGGGGACGAGGTGCTGTCGATCTTCGCCGGGGTGGTGAAACGCGAGCTTTGCCCGATCGGGCCGTGCTGCCGCTACGGCGGGGAAGAATTCGCCGCCATCCTCCCGGGTATGAGCCGCGAAGAAGCGGTCGGGCGCGCCGAACAGCTGCGAATCGCCTTTTCCGAGGCCGGAACGGCCGCTGGAACGACGCAACCGCTCAGCCCTACCGTTAGCATCGGCGTGGTGTCTGGCGCTGCCAGATCGAGCATTTCCGAGCTGCTGGAGCGCGCTGACAGGCAGCTCTATCTCGCCAAGGCCTCGGGGCGGAACCGGACAGTGGCGGACCTCGATTTTCCGGAGATGCTGCGCCGCGAGAAACCGCCGTTGCGCGCCTTCGGGGAACGCGTGCGGACGATGTCGAGTGCCGGAAGTTCGGCGGCCCGGAGCGCTTGACAGCCATTGGGTAACCGCTTAATCAGCCGCGACGACGCAGCCGGCTGGCGGCGTCGAAGCGCGGGTGTAGCTCAGTCGGTTAGAGTGCCGGCCTGTCACGCCGGAGGTCGCGGGTTCGAGCCCCGTCACTCGCGCCATTCTTCGATGATTTAGCTGTCAATCGGTTCGGAAAAGTCTGAATGCCTGACCGGCAATTCAGACTCTCGGCGTGCTTTGTTTCTGCGCAAGGCCCGGCAACCGGTCAGTCGCGCCGCGTCAGTCCTACGCGATCTCGACCTGGACCAGTACAGATGCCTGCTCCAGCAGCCGCTTGCTGCTCTTGTAGGTACCGCTCGGCCCACTTCTTTCGAGGCAGGCTGAAACTAAGACCGTCAGGCTGTCGTTTGCCTTCCGTGGGTATCGGAGGGTTGGATGAAAATCACGGTAGGGCCGGCAAGGCGGCCGGGGATTTCCATCGAGATATATGATGAGCCGGTAGCAGTACCCGATTTGGAGAGACACTCCGACGGCAGTGTAACGCTGACGATAGAAACTCTCGGGATCCGGTGCGACAAGTCACGATATCGCTACCAGCTGCGCCTTTCTCGTTCGGAAATGGTAAAGCTTGCCGAGGTGGTTAGTTCGGAATGACATGCGACGCCGATCGCGATTGGCCGGCGACTCCTATAGGGAGGTATTGAATGAGCCCTGCAACCGGGATATCGCGCGCCCTGAATTTTCAACGGAGGTTCGCATGCCGGTAACTGTCAAGGATCTGCTGGGTTCGGCCAATGCCGAGGTGCAGAAAATCACCCCCGACGAAGCCAGACGGCTCATTTCGGAAGAAGGCGCGCTGGTCGTTGACGTTCGTGATGCACCAGAAGTCCAGGCCAGCGGCAAGATAAAGGGCGCGCTGAACATCTCGCGCGGGATGTTGGAATTCAGGGCGGATGCAGAGTCGCCCTATCACAATGCCGAGCTACGCAAAGACCGCCCGGTCATCCTGTATTGCGCCTCCGGCGGCCGATCGGCTCTGAGCGGCAAGGTCCTCAAGGACATGGGTTACGCGAAGATCTACAATCTGGGCGCGTTCAAGGACTGGGCGGAAAGCGGCGGCGAAACAGAACAGTCAATGTAGGCTGTTCGGGATCGAGGTCTCAGTGACCGTCGGCGGTTCGCGGCGACGCCGTCTACAATCCGGAAATTGCGGCGGCCTCCCCCGGCCGTTGCTGTGGGGCCCGGGACGAGTCTCCTCACTTCTGGTATCTGCCATCTGTCGACCAGACCGGGATAAGCCTCGGCAGTTTCCCGGAGCGTCGCCTTGAGATAGATCGCATTGCGCGTCGTAGTGAAATTGTGGAGGTTGTGCACGCCGGCGGTTTCCAGTGCCGATCACATTTCGTCCATACGGCCGGGCTGGGTAGAACAAAATCCAAGCTAGAGCGTTGGTTTTCCAGAGCGATCCCCGCTCATTGGAGAAAACCATGGACTGGAATCGGGTTGAAGGAAACTGGAAGCAGATGAAGGGTAAGGTCAAGGAACAATGGGGCAAATTGACCGACGATGATCTCGACCGCATCGCCGGCAAAAGAGATCAGCTCGAAGGCAAGATCCAAGAGCGATACGGCATCCAGAAGGATAAGGCCCGTGCCGATATCGACGACTGGTATGCTCGCCAGGGTTGGTAAGTGTTCCCGCCCGTCGGACAGGCTCCGGCGGGCTCCTTTTGTCCAGTGAGGAGTGAATGCAGCGCGTCGCCGCCAACATCCGAGCGCTGAGGCGATACATCAGCAAGTCCAAGGACCGGAAGGCTCTTGAAAATGCGGATACTTTGCTTTCTGTCGCTCTCGGCGAGGTCGAGCGCGCTCTCGCCATGGAGCGAAACGACGGCCGGGGCGATGCCGTTGGTGGAGAATGTACAGAACGCCGGGTCGACCGGCGACCCACAGATGAGTGACTACCTCCATCCACATGCCACGTTCCAGGCCTGACCGGAGCAATAGCATGTCCGCCATTTTGCTCTCTCGTTCGAGGCGCTTGGAATAATTAGGTGTTGAGGAAGATGTGCCGCGCCTTGCGTAAGTGCGAGCTCGCAGCATTCCTTCGGTGATTAGCGATTTTCCGCACATTGCGCCGTGAACCCCTGGCGCCTTCCTCGCTTCGTCTTGGCCGCCCTGCCGCGGCTTCCAGCAAAGCGGGCCTGAGCCGGCAGGAGACATTCAACCGCATTCGGTATAAGCGGATCGAGTGAGTGGCGCCGGTCGGCTTCCGCCGCCTCGGTAAAAGGGCATTTGGACGGCATAATGAGCGAGACCGGCAGCGCTGGGCAGGCCGACCCCAGTACCAATTTCGGGCTGGACGACAACGCGCTTGCCGCCCACTCAACCGTCTTCGCGGAAGGGTGTCTCGGCGGTGAGACCGTCCTGGTCTCCGGCGGCGCTGGCGGGCTGGGACGCGCCACAGCGTGGCTCATGGGCCGGCTTGGCGCGCGTGTCGTGCTTGCCGGCCGCGACGCTGCGAAACTTGCCGAGGCGGCCGAGGCCATGCGGACGCGGGGCATCGACACGAGTTACCATGCGCTGGACATTCGCGAGCCGGAGGCCGTGCAGGCCCTCTTCGACGCGCTCGGCGCCGACGGCGGCATAGACATGCTGGTCAATAGCGCCGGCGGCCAGTATCCGCAGGCGGCCATCGACTTCTCGACGAAAGGCTGGAACGCCGTCATCAACACCAACCTCAGCGGCACATGGTACATGATGCAGGCGGCCGCCAGGCAATGGCGGGACACCGAACGGCCGGGAAGCATCGTCAACATCATCGTGGTGGTATCTCACGGCCTCCATGGCCTCGCCCACACCGTCGCGGCGCGCTCCGGCGTCGTCGGCTTGAGCCGTGCGGTCGCGGTCGAATGGGCACCGCTCGGCATAAGGGTCAACTGCGTCGCACCGGGCGCCATCGAAACACCGGGCTGGAGGGTCTATACGGCGGAGACCCTCAAGGGCTATCCGAATTCCAATCCGATGAAGCGTGTCGGGACGGCATGGGAGGTCGCTGAGGCCTGTGTGTATCTAGGCGGCCCCGCGTCTTCCTATGTGACCGGCGAAGTGCTGAACGTTTCGGGCGGTAGCCAGCTCTGGGGCGAGACGTGGGCGATCCCGAAACCCGACTATTTCAAGGTCTAGGAGAGAGTTTTGACAGCGAGGGCATTGATCGCGGGCGACACGATCGTGACCGCCGGCAGGACGATCGGCGAGGGCGACATCACGCTTTTCGCCGGTCTGGCGGGCGATTTCACGCCGATCCATGTGGACGAGGCCTTCGCTCGCTCCACCCCGTTCGGTGAACGCATCGCGCACGGGCCGCTCACCCTTTCCGTCGCGGTCGGTCTCCTGACGCAAACGGGCTTCCTCGGGGAGCGCGTCATCGGGCTGGTCAACCTCAACTGGGACTTTGCCGGACCGGTCAGGATCGGCGACACCATCCGCGCGCAGGTCAAAGTAGAGGAAGTACGCCCGACATCGAAGCCGGACAGAAATCTTGCAACTTTCCTTTTCGAGGTCACCAACCAGCGCGGCGAGACGGTACAGTCGGGCCGTCTGCGCGTGATCGTAAAGGCGGACTGATCGATGGCGACACCCCTTCGTTCCCCTCTTGCCGGGCAACTCGGCAGTCATGGGCAGGCTGCCGGATACCCCCACGGTTCCATGAGCAACGTCGCGCCGGTCGGGCTTGCCCGCGACCTCGCCGAACGTGCCAAGTCGGGCAAGCCAATCCGCGTCGGTCTGATCGGTGCCGGTGAGATGGGTACGGATATCGTCACCCAGGTGGCGCGCATGCAGGGGCTGGCCGTGGCGGCCGTCGCCGACCACAAGATCCGCAATGTCAGCCGGGCCGCCAAAATCGCCTACGGCGCGGATGGCCACGTGCGAGAGGTGGAAAACAGCGGCGATCTCGACCGTACGATCGAGGCCGGCAAGATAGCGGCGACGCACGACGCCGACCTTGTCATCGGGAGCGATCTGGTCGACGTGGTGGTCGACGCGACCGGCATTCCCGCGGTAGGCGCCGAATTCGGCCTCAAGGCGATGGAACACGGCAAGCATCTCGTCATGATGAATGTCGAGGCCGACGTCACCATCGGCGCCTACCTGAAAAGCGAGGCGGACCGGCTTGGGGTCATCTACTCGCTCGGCGCCGGCGACGAGCCGTCTTCGTGCATGGAACTGATCGAATTCGTCTCCGCGCTCGGCTACCCGATCGTCTCCGCCGGCAAGGGCAAGAACAATCCGCTCCGCTTCGACGCAGTGCCGGAAGACTATGCCGAGGAAGCGGCCCGGCGGAACATGAATGTCCGCATGCTGGTCGAGTTCGTCGACGGGTCGAAGACCATGGTCGAAATGGCGGCGATCGCCAATGCGACCGGGCTCGTGCCGGACCGGTCCGGAATGCATGGCCCCGCGGCTTCATTGCAGGAACTTTCCACCACGCTCGTCCCCGAAAAGGATGGCGGCGTGCTGTCACGCGCCGGCTGCGTCGACTACACGGTCGGCAAGGGCGTGGCTCCGGGCGTCTTCGTCGTCGCCGACATGTCGCATCCGCGCTTGTCGGAACGCATGGAAGACCTGCATCTCGGCAAGGGACCGTATTTCACCTTCCACCGGCCCTATCACCTGACATCGCTGGAAGTGCCGCTCACCTGCGCACGCGTAGTGCTCCACGGAAAGGCGGACATGGTGCCGCTGCCGAAGCCGGTCGCCGATGTCTGCGCCGTCGCCAAGAAAGATCTCGCGCCCGGCGAGAGGCTCGGGCTGATCGGCGAGCACACGTATCGCGCCTGGATCATGAAGGCGGAGGAAGCGCGTTCCGCCGGCGGCATACCCTGCGGGCTGCTCCACGGGGGCACGGTCACTGGGCCGATCCGCAAGGGCGAGCTGATCACCTACGCCAACGCAAAGCCGCCGGCCGGTTCGAAGATCGCCGAGCTTCGCGCCCGCCAGGACCGTCTGGTCTGGGGGGATAGCTGAAGGTCCCGGAGGTCGGCGGATTTGGGTTGCACCGCGCGGTGCGAAGGGATAGGCCGCTTTGCCGATAAGTCAGCCAAACAACGCTCGAGCCTGAAGGCTTGGGAGGAGCCGTCGCGACTTTCGTCTCGACGGAAATGCCAAGGGAGAGAAAAAGAATGGCTTGGAATACGAAGTTCAGGGGCCTGGTCGCTTCGCTGGCCGGCATGGTCTTGCTCGCCGTGGGCGTTACCGGCGCCGGCGCCGAAACGCCAGCGCCGCTCAACCCGCCGCAGAAGGTCAAGGTCGCCTATGTGCCGATCATGAAATTCGCGACCATGTATGTCGCGGCGGGCAGGGGCATCTTCAAGAAATACGGCCTCGACGTCGATCTGGAGAAGGTCAAGTCGGGGACGGAAGCGATCGCCTTCCTGACGCAGGGCAGCGTCGACGTCGGCGGCATCGCCATCGTCACCTCCTTGTGGAACAGCTGGAACCGCGGCCTCGACATCCGGGTCATCGCGCCCGGCGGGCTCGAGCCGATGAAGAACAGCCCGACGACGCTTCTGGTTTCCACGAAATCTGTCGACAAGGTCAAGGATATCGCCGATCTCAAGGGCAAGAAGCTCGGCGTCGCCGGCGGACCGGGCAGCGGCGGCGAGTACCTGGCCGCCAAGGCGCTGGAGCGCGGCAAGCTGACGATTCGCGACGTCGACCTCGTCAATATCGGCAATCCCGACATCCCGGCGGCGCTGGCGTCGGGATCGGTGGACGCGGCCATCGCCGGCGCGCCCTATTCTGACCAGGCTGTCGAGAAGGGCGGAGCGAAGGTGCTCGCCACCGACCTGACGCCGGGCCTGATGACGGTGGCCTTCGTCGGCTCGGGCAAGTTCATCAAGGAGCGGCCGGAAGTCGCCGAGCGTTTCGTCCTGGCGCTTACGGAAGCGGCGCGGATGATGCAGGGCGACGACTATCTCTCCAGGGACAACATGGACGCCTACATGAAATACACCGCGACCACGGAAGAAGCCCTGAAGAAGGCGACGCCGACAGTCTATGACCCGAATATGGAGATTCCAGTCAAGGGCCTGGCCGACGTGGAGCGGGTCCATCGCGAGAACGGCCGCACCGACTACGACACGCCGATCGATCTGAAGAAGGTCATCGATACCGAGTTCGTCGAGAAGGCGATCGCCGATCTCGGGGAAGCCAAGAACTGATGCCGTCTTCGGCGGGATTCGGCCGGAC
>JBQCFA010000322.1:0-23074 GCA_051959695.1 Rhizobiaceae bacterium | reverse complement strand
GCCGCCTTCGCCACCAGCGCCGACAAGGGCGCCGTGCGCCAGCTGCCGGAATAGGGTCGAGCGGCCCGGCCCGCCTGCGGCAATCCAGGCCAAAACAAAAGGCCGGGCTTTTGGCCCGGCCTTTCGTCGGATCGTCCATGTTGCCCGGACGGTTCCCACCCCCAATCGAGAATTTCGCTATTTGACGATCACCTTCGCGCCGACCTCGGCGCGGTTGTAGAGATCGATGATGTCTTGGTTCATCAGCCGGATGCAGCCGGACGAGCTGTTCTTGCCGATCGACCACCATTCCGGCGAGCCATGCAGGCGGTAGCCCGTGTCGCCGTGCTTGGTGAAGAGATAGAGCGCACGGGCGCCGAGCGGATTCATCAGACCGGGATCCATGCCCTGGCGATATTTCGCCAGTTCGGGCTGGCGGTGGATCATCGCCGAAGGCGGCGTCCAGGTCGGCCATTCGCGCTTCATGGCGACATGGGTCGTGCCCTTCCATTCGAAGCCTTCGCGGCCGACACCGATGCCGTAGCGGATGGCCCTGCCGCCGCCCTCGATGAAATAGAGGTGATGGTCTTCGGTATCGACGATGATGGTGCCCGGCGTTTCGCTCGTCGGGAAGGAGACTTCCTGGCGATGGTACTGGGCGGGCACCTTGTAGATGGGGATCGCCGGCAATTGATAGCCCGCGTCGACCTTCGAACCGTAGGCATCGGTGAACAAGGGGCCGACGCTCGTGCATCCCGACAGAGCCGCTGCGAGCATGAGACCCGCAAGGGCCATAACCGAGTTAATTCTCATCTGCCGCGCTTATGCTCCCAGCCACGATTTCGCCGTCTTTGTAGGAGGCGTTGCAAACACTTGCCAAGAACTTAAATCCTGCAGGACGGGCGCGGCCGCCGCTTCCCCAAGGGGTTATTGTATTTGCGCCACACTTTCTCACGGAAACGTGAAGGACAACCATAAGGAGAACCCCGATGAATGTGGGCCAAGCCGCCGACCGGTCCGGACTGCCGGCCAAGACGATCCGCTACTACGAGGACATCGGATTGGTTCGACCCGCCCGCGCCGCCAACGGCTATCGCGACTATTCCGCCGGCGATATCCATCGGCTCGCCTTTCTCCGGCGCGCTCGAAACCTGGGGTTCTCCATTGCCGACTGCCGCCAGCTGATGGCGCTCTATGCCGACCGTTCCCGTGCCAGCCACGACGTGCGCAAGATCGCGCAATCCCATGTCGAAGCGATCGGCGAGAAGCTGCGCGAACTCGAACAAATGCGCGCCACCTTGCAGGAACTGATCCACGCCTGCCATGGCGACGAGCGCCCTGACTGCCCGATCCTGGAGGATATAGCGGGCGGGGAGGGGCGTGCTTTGAGCGGCAGTGACGTCACTCGGGACAGCCGTGTTTAGCCAACCGCGATAAAAAAGTTCAAAACGTGAACATTTGGTGGCATAGTGCCGCCATGCCCATCGTCTCGCCGATTCCCCTCAATCCACTCATCGACGGCCGCCAGTCCGAGCGCGCCATGGTCATCCGCCGCGGCGTGCAGCGCCTGCTCGTACAAATGGGCGCCCATGTGCTGCCCGAACTGTCGCTGGCTTCCGGCCGCCGCGCCGACCTGGTCGCCATGACGCGCAAGGGCGACATCTGGATCATCGAGATCAAGTCCTCGATCGAGGATTTCCGCGTCGATCGCAAATGGCCGCAATACCGGCTGCACTCCGACCGCTTCTTCTTCGCCACGCATCCTGACGTGCCCGCCGCGATCTTCCCGGAGGAATGCGGCTTCATCGTATCCGACGGCTACGGCGCCGAAATCCTGCGCGAGGCGCCGGAACATCGCCTGCCCGGGGCCACGCGTAAGGCGCTGATGCTGCGCATCGCCCGTGCCGGGGCGGCGCGGCTGACGGCGGCGGAGATGGCCGGCGTCGCCATCCCCGTTCTCGACGGAGAGAGTGAGTAAGCCGGTCCCGCGGACAGCCGGAACCGACCGCCGCATCGCGCGTTGTGGGCCATTCGGCCCGGGCCGGACGTGATGGATCATCGTCGCCGCGCGCCAAGGGGGAGTTGCAGCGATGACCGCCGAAACGCAGGCTTCCGCCGCCGGGCCCGCAAGGGATCCCGCCGTCGCCGGCACGTCGGGGCAGGACCCGGCACCCCAGCCGGACGGACAGGGGCGGGCGGTGCCCCGGCTGCTCGGCGGCATTTTCATCATCATGGCGATCTACGCGCTCTACTTCGCCAAGGATTTCTTCATGCCTGTGGTGCTGGCGTTCCTGCTGACCCTGACGCTGACGCCCATCGTGCGCTTCTTTCGCAAGCGCGGCGTGCCGGCGCCGCTCTCGGCGACTTTGCTGGTGCTCGGTTTCGGCCTCGGGGTCGCACTCCTCGGCTATCTCGTCAGCGGCCCGGTCGTGACGCTCTTCGAAGACGCGCCGAGGATCGGCCGAGAACTGCAGGACCGGCTGGCCGATATCCGCGCGCCGCTCGACCGCATCCTGCAGGCGTCGAAGCAGGTTGACGACGTCTCCAATCCGGCGGAGCAGCCGGGCGTCCAGCATGTCGTGGTCGAGCAGCCGGGCGTGCTGACGCGCGCGGCGAGCAACCTTGCCTCGGCTGCGACCTCGGCGGCGATCACGCTGATCCTGGCCCTTTTCCTGCTCGCATCCGGCACGCTTTTCTACGAGAAGATCGTGCAGTCCTTTCCGCTGATGAGCGACAAGAAGCGTGCACTCAGGGTCGTCTACGACGTCGAGCGCGAGATTTCCCGCTACCTGTTGACCATCTCGATTATCAACAGCGCGCTCGGCGTCGTCGTCGGGCTTGGCCTTTGGGCCATCGGCATGCCCGATCCGCTGGTCTGGGGCGTCGCTGCGGCGCTCCTCAACTATCTGCCCTATATCGGCGCGCTCTCCGGCATCGTGACGGTCGGCGTGGTGTCGCTGGTGAGCTTCCAGTCCTTCGGCTACGCGCTGCTCGCGCCGCTCTTCTATTTTGCCTGCACGGTGCTCGAAGGCCAGTTCCTCACCCCGATGATCCTCGGCCGGCGGCTGGAGCTGAATTCCGTCTCGATCTTCATCGCGCTGGCTTTCTGGACCTGGCTCTGGGGGCCGATCGGAACCCTAATCGCGGTGCCGCTGCTGGTCGTGATCAAGGTCTTCTGCGACCATTTTGAAGGCTTGCAGCATCTCGGCAACTTTCTCTCCGCGCAGCAGATCGCCGAGGAAGAGGAGTAGGGCCTCAGGATCGTGCGCGTTCGCTCGCCTCGCGCTCGAAAAAGTCCCGTGCCGCCGCGACCAGCCGCGAGACATCCTCTGTCCCGTCCAGCGTGAGCCCGGCCTCGTCGGCTTCGAGCGGCTGCAGGTCGGCGAACTGGCTGTCGATCAGGCTGGCGGGCATGAAATGCCCCTTGCGGCCGGAGACGCGGTCCCGCGCCGTCTCCTTGCCGATGGCGAGGTGGACGAACAATACGTCGGGACAATGCCGCCTCAGCCGGTCGCGATAGATGCGTTTCAACGCGGAGCAGGCCGCGACGGCGCCTTCGCCGTCTCGCGCCATTTCCGCCAGTTTCTCGCCGATCGCGTCGAGCCAGCCGGCGCGATGCGCGTCGTCGAGTGGCCTGCCGCTCGACATCAGCGCCACGTTCTCCGGCGGGTGGAACCTGTCGCCCTCTATGAAAACAAGGCCCGCGGCCTTCGCCAGCCTCTCGCCGACGAAACTCTTTCCGCAGCCGCTGACCCCCATGATCACCACGATCGGCTTTCCCACCGTCGGCCTCGACGTTCCGTCCATGAATCCGCTCCGCTCGATGTCGTTCCTCCGATCCCGCGCCGTCAGGCGGGCTCGATGCGAACGGAAAAATCGACATTCTCCCAATGGCCGGCTTCGGTCCAGAAGAAGGTGAAGTCAACCGCCCCGCCTGCCGCCAGCTCGTCGACGGGCAGGTCGGCCACATGCAGGCCGAAAACGTTCTCCGCCGTCTCCATGTCCCGGGCGGTCGCCCAGCCGTCCATGCTCCAGCGAATACTGGCGCGCGCCAGCACTTCGATACGCAGCCTCTTGCCCGCCGGCATGGAACGGATCTTGTTGTTGAAGCGCCAAGACCGATAGGCCGAGATGGTGTTCCGGCTTATGTAGCGCTGCGGCCCGTGCGGCGGCATGTCGAACAGCTTTTCATCGCGCAGCGAACGCAGGAGCTTTATGTGTTCTGCATGCGCCCATACAAGCGGCATGGCGCTGCCGGCGGGCTTGCCGCGAAAAAGCTCCCGCTCCGGTATGTCGGGCCCGTCCCATATCTGCTCGGGGATCAGCCCGCCGGGCCCTGAGGAGGCTTCCATCGTCGCGAGAAGCGCCTCCGCCTTGCTCCTTCGTCCGGCAGCCAGCTCATAGTGCGCGCGTTCGCCGGCGAGCAGCGGCCAGGCCCGGCCGACGCCGGTGCCGTCGAAAGGCGAGCCGTCCTCGTGTTCGCCATAGCCGTCGCCCGTATAGCGGCGCCAGAGCGGCCCCTGTGGCAGGTTTCTCAGGAGCGTGGCGTCGATCGCCTTGACGGTGTCGACGATGCGCGGATCGTTGGCGGCGCGCAGGCCGAAACGCACCAGCGCCAGGGCGTCGGGGCTGATCACCTGCCACGCCGCGTATCTTGCGTCGGCCGGCGGCCGGTTCTTGATCGGAACGAAGCCGTCCTTGGGCGAGGCCGCGTCGGCGGTATCCGGGGCGGCGACGCGGCAATAATAGCCGTCTATCCCGAGTTCGGAACAGATTTCGCCGTCGCGGACATAAAGCCAGCGCTCGATCTGCTCGTTCCAGCAATCCGCGGTTTCGCGAGCGAAGGGCGCCGCGTCGCTCTTGCCGCAGCGTTCCAGGAGATCCGCCGCGGCCAGCAGCGCCGCGATCTCGGCGGCAAGCGTAAAGGGCGTATAGCCGGCATCCTCCTCCCATCGGTCCTGCCCCGTCACCGGGCCGTTCCTGAGCAGGAACGACGTGGCCTTCAGGATCATTTCGGCGTAGCCCTCAAGCGCCGCCTGGGAAAGATGGCCCGCCCGGTAGAGCGCGTCGGCTAGGAGGATGGGCAGCGCCGTCTCATCCATCTGGATGCCGCCCCAGTAGGCGGTGCCGTCGAGCCATGCGTTCTGCGGCCAGTGCCCATCGGCCTCCTGGATGGTGCGCAGATAGGAGAGGATCGCCAGCGCGTCCTCCGCGGCGCCGGCCGCAAGGAATCCGCCGGCCGTCTCGACCAGGTCGCGCGGCCAGACGAGGTGGTACCCGCCGAGATCCTCGTCGCCCTTCGAGAAGCCCCATGGAATCGAGAGGCTCGCTACCGCCGGGCCGGGAAAGCCGAGCGGCCGGTGCGCGGCGAGCACCGCGGTGCTGACGCGGTACGCGTTGGGCCCGGCCTTGTCTTTTCGGTCGAGTTGCAACAGGCCTTTCTGCCAGCCGCGCCAACCTCTCGCATAGGCTTGGGCGGCCGGTTCGAAGCCGGCCTGGAGCGACGCGAGCGCATTGTAGCCGGCCTCTTCCGGCGAGGGGCCGAAGGCGAGCGCCAAGAGCGTTTTCCCGCCGTTTTGGGCGGAAAAGCCTATCTCGCCGGTGAGGGCGACGTTGCCGTTCTCCGCCCGCAGATATTGCGGGTCGAGCCGGCCGTTGCGGCTGAGCTGCTGCCAGCCGTCAGAAACGCCCACATAACCCACCGAACGCGCGTCCCAGGGCGCGGACGAGGCGAGCGCCAGCGACGTGCCACCGCTGCCCGAGGCGAACAGCATCGGTACCCCCTTGTAGTCGCCGCACCACGCCGTGTTGCCCATGCCGGCATTGACGAGGTGAGGCGCGAGCAGCGAATAGACGCGATAATCCTCGACGGTGCCGAGGAGCGGCACGAAAATCGTTTCCTGCAGCACGGTCGGCCGTTCCGGATCGACCGCGATGCGCTTCTCGACGCGGTAGCTGCCGTCGCGGGCCGTATTCGCCAGGCGATAGGCGGGAACGCCGTCCTCCAGCGGTTCGACCCGGGAAACCGTGTGGCGTTTTTCCTCGCTGAAGGCGCGATCGCGACCGATGACGAGCAGCCCCATGTCGCGCGTGCAGGCCTTGTCGACGCGCGGATAGTACACTTCGTTCAGGATGCCGTGGCTGACGGTGAACCATACGCGGCAGGCCGGCGTCAGCGCCGTTCCGACGCCGCTCTTGGCGCTCGATGTCCAGCGCGCGGCGATGCCAG
This sequence comes from Rhizobiaceae bacterium, assembly GCA_051959695.1. GTDB lineage: Bacteria > Pseudomonadota > Alphaproteobacteria > Rhizobiales > Rhizobiaceae > Mesorhizobium_L. The sequence continues at coordinate 16,866 of JBQCFA010000322.1, read as the reverse complement.
GTGCGCCGGGCGGCGTCTGCTCGATATTCGACATGACCTATGCTCCGGGCCTTTCGTACGGCATGGATCGGGAGGGTGGCAACCCGCACCGGGGCCGTGTGGACCATTCGTCGATCCCTTGTGAAAGAGCCGTTTTGCGCTAAAGGGATGGCTTCCGATCCAGGCTTTCTTTCATGCACTCTTCCGCCCCTTCCCGTTCCAATCATCCGGCTGCCGGCCCCGTCTTCCTGGGTATCGACACCGGCGGCACCTATACCGACGCAGTATTGTGGCGCGAGGGCCATGGGAGGGACGGGGAAAAGCCCGGCGGCGCGGTCCTCGCCAAGGCCAAGGCGCTGACGACGAGGCACGATCTCGCCGTCGGCATTTCCGGCGCCGTGGACGCCGTTCTTGCCGGTGCGGCCGTCGACCCCGCCGCGATCAAGCTCGTTTCCATGTCTACCACGCTGGCCACCAATGCGCTGGTGGAGGGCCAGGGCGGGCGCGCGGCGCTGGTCATGATCGGCTTCGGCGAGGCGGAGCTTGCACGCGACGGGCTCGGCGCGGCGCTCGGCTCCGACCCGGTCGTCTTCTGTCCCGGCGGCCACGATGTCCACGGCAATGCCGCCGAACTCGACCTTTCGCCGCTCGAAGCGGCGCTGCCTGAACTGACGGTCACCGTCTCGGGCTTCGCCGTCTGCGCCTATTTCGCTACCCGCAATCCCGAGCACGAGCTGACTGCGCGCAACATCATCCGCGAACGCACCGGCCTGCCCGTTACTGCCAGCCATGAATTGTCGGCCAAGCTCGGTGGGCCGCGCCGCGCGCTCACGACGCTTCTCAATGCCCGGCTGATCGCCATGATCGACAGGCTGGTCGCAGCAACGGAAGGATTTCTCGCGGTGCGCGGCATCGCCGCGCCGTTGATGGTGGTGCGAGGCGACGGCGCGCTGGTCTCCGCTTCATTCGCACGCCAGCGACCAATCGAGACGATCCTGTCGGGTCCCGCCGCCTCGATCGTCGGCGCCCGCCACATGACCGGCCTCGACGATGCGGTGGTATCTGACATCGGTGGCACGACCACCGATGTCGCGGTGCTCGACCGTGGCCGGCCGCGACTCGATCCGGAAGGCGCGATGGTTGGCGGTTTCCGTACGATGGTCGAGGCGGTCGCCATGCACACTTTCGGGCTCGGCGGCGATTCGGAAGTGTCGCTCGACGAGCGCGTGCTGGTGCCGCGCCTCAAGCTCGGGCCGCGCCGGCTGGTGCCGCTGGCGCTCGCGGGCATGGCGCATGGCCGGAAGGTCGGCGCGGAGCTGGAACGGCAGCTGCGCGCGCCGAACCCCAGTCGCCTGGACGGCCGCTTCGCCTACCGCACCGGCATGCCGGAAAGGCTTGCCGCCGGGCTGAGCCGTCCCGAGGCGCGACTTTACGAGGAGATCGGCGCCGAACCCCGGCCGCTTGACATGCTGCTCGCTTCGAACGCGCAGAACGCCACGCTGAATCGCCTCGTCGCGCGCGGACTGGTGCATATCGTCGGCTTCACCCCGTCCGACGCCGCCCATGTGCTCGGCCGCCAGGCGAATTGGAATGCCGTTCCCGCCCGCCTCGGCGCCGAGCTTTTCGCCCGCAGGCGCGACGCCCACGGCCAGGCCATCGCCGCCTCCCCCGAGGCGATCTCGGAGCGGGTCCTGCAGGCAGTGACGCGCTGGTCGGCCGAATGCATCCTGGAGACGGCTTTCGCCGAGGACGGGCTCGACGGTGCCGACACCGTCGCACACGCGCTGGTGCAGCGGGCCGTGGACGCGCGGCGCGGCATCGTCGGTCTGACCGTCGCGCTCGACCGTCCGGTCATAGGGCTCGGCGCTTCCGCGCCGCTCCACTACGCCGGCCTGCCGCCGCTTTTGGGCAATGAATGCGTGGTACCGCCGGATGCGGACGTCGCCAACGCGCTCGGCGCCGTGGTGGGACAGGTCCGGGTCACGGTGGAGGCCCTTGTTAGCCAGCCCGTGGAGGGCGTCTTCCGGCTTTCCTGCGGCGAGACCGTGGCTGATTTCAACGACGAGAAGCCGGCCCTCGCGGCCGCCGACAAGGAAGTGCGGGCCATCGCGGCGGCGCGCGCGCTTCAGGCGGGCGCCGACAATGCCGAAATCGACGTCGCCACGGAGTTCCATGTGTCCACGGTCGAGGGGCGGCGCATGTTCGTCGAGGCGCATGTCGTGGCGACCGCCTCTGGCCGCCCGCGCATCGCGGCGTGAGGTGGAACGCATTGGCGCGCTTTGACTTCCGGCGAATTGACCGCCCTGTCACATCGTGATTGAAGCCATGCCCATGGACACCGCCGAGAAAACTGCTTGGAGAAGAGACATGACTGAACGCGTCGGGATCGATGGATTGCAGATTGCCCGGCCGCTTCACGACTTCGTGGTCGACAAGGCAATCCCCGGCACCGGCGTCGATCCGGCTCGGTTCTGGAAGGAATTTTCGGCCATCGTCCACGATCTCGCGCCGAAGAACCGGGCCCTCCTCGCCCGTCGCGACGAGTTGCAGACGAGGATCGACGCCTGGCACAAGGAGCACGGCGCGCCCTCGGACCTGGGCGAATACAGGGGGTTTCTCGTAGATATCGGATATCTTCTACCGGAAGGTCCGGATTTTGCCGTGACCACGCAGGATGTCGACCCGGAGATCGCAATCGTGGCCGGGCCGCAACTCGTCGTGCCGGTGACGAACGCACGTTATGCGCTGAACGCCGCCAACGCGCGCTGGGGTTCGCTCTACGACGCGCTCTACGGCACCGACGCCATTCCCGAGGCCGACGGCGCGGAGAAGGGCGGGGGCTACAACCCGAAGCGCGGCGAGAAGGTGATCGCCTGGGCGCGGGGCTTTCTTGACGAAAGCGCGCCGCTTGAAGGCGCAAGCTGGAAGGATGCCGAAGGAATCTCGGTCGCCGGCGGCGTGCTTCGGGTCAAGACGGCTTCGGGCGACAAGAGCCTGGCCGACAAGGCGCAGTTCGCCGGCTTTACGGGCGAGCCTTCGGTTCCCTCGACGGTCCTCCTGAAACGTCACGGGCTGCATGTCGAAATCGTCATCGACCGCAACCATCCTATCGGCAGGACGGACAGGGCCGGGATCGCCGATCTGGTCCTTGAAGCGGCGATGACCACGATCCAGGACTGCGAGGATTCGGTCGCCGCCGTCGATGCCGAGGACAAGGTCGTCGCTTACGGCAACTGGCTCGGCCTGATGAAGGGCGACCTGGTGGAAAGCTTCGACAAGGGCGGCAGGACGATGACCCGCCGCCTCGCCGCCGACCGTGAATATATCGCGCCGGACGGGTCCAAGCTGGTTCTCCCCGGCCGCTCCCTGATGCTTGTCAGGAATGTCGGTCACCTGATGACCAACCCCGCCATCCTCGACCGTGACGGCGCGCAAGTGCCGGAGGGCATCATGGACGCCATGATGACGGGCCTGATCGCGCTTCACGATGTCGGCCCGAATGGAAGGCGCGCAAATTCCCGCGCGGGTTCCATGTATGTCGTGAAGCCCAAGATGCATGGACCGGACGAGGTGACCTTCGCCGTCGAGCTGTTCGGCCGCGTCGAGAAGGCGCTCGGCATGAAGCCCAACGCGATGAAGATGGGCATCATGGACGAGGAGCGCCGCACGACCGTCAACCTCAAGGAATGCATCCGCGCGGCGAAGGATCGTGTCGTCTTCATCAATACCGGTGTCCTCGACCGCACGGGCGACGAGATCCATACCTCGATGGAGGCCGGCCCGATGATCCGCAAGGGCGACATGAAGAAGGCGGCGTGGATCAACGCCTACGAGGCATGGAACGTCGATATCGGGCTGGAATGCGGGCTTTCCGGCCACGCCCAGATCGGCAAGGGCATGTGGGCCATGCCTGACATGATGGCGGCGATGCTGGAAGAGAAGATCGCCCAGCCGAGGGCCGGCGCGAACACCGCCTGGGTGCCGTCGCCAACCGCGGCGACACTGCATGCGACGCACTACCACAAGGTCGACGTGCAGGCCGTGCAGGCGAAGCTGAGGGGCCGGGCGCGCGCGAAGCTGGACGACATCCTCTCCGTGCCGGTGGTTGTGCGCCCGAACTGGACGCCCGAGGAGATCCAGAAGGAACTCGACAATAATGCTCAAGGGATTCTCGGCTACGTCGTGCGCTGGATCGAGGAGGGCGTCGGCTGCTCCAAGGTTCCGGACATCAACGATGTCGGCCTGATGGAGGATCGAGCGACGCTGCGCATCTCCTCCCAACACATCGCCAACTGGCTTCACCATGGCGTTTGCTCGAGGGAGCAGGTCATGGAGACGATGAAGCGCATGGCGGCCGTGGTCGACCGCCAGAACGCAGGTGACCCGCTCTACCGGCCGATGGCGGCGGATTTCGACAATTCGATCGCCTTCCAGGCCGCCTGCGACCTCGTCTTCAAGGGCCGCACGCAGCCATCCGGCTACACCGAGCCGATTCTGCATGCGCGCCGGCTGGAGCTGAAGGCGCGGGGATGAGGCACGCCGGCCTTTTCCTCCCCTCGATGGGGACGTAGAGGCCGTTGCATGATCCTGCTTGCCATCGACACTTCCGCCAGCCTCTGCGCCGCATCTGTTTACGACGGCACCGCCGACGCCGAACTCGGTCGTGAGGTGCTCGACATCGGCAAGGGCCACGCCGAGCGCCTGATCGGCGTGATCGATCGCGCGCTCGTACAGGCCCTTGTGACCTACAAGGATCTCGATCGGATCGGCGTCTCGATAGGGCCGGGCTCGTTCACCGGCGTGCGCGTCGGCGTCGCGACGGCAAGGGGACTGGCGCTCGCGCTCGACATTCCTGCCGTCGGGGTAAATAGTTTGGAAGCGCTCGCGGCCGAGGCCCAGGCCAAACTCCCGGATCGGGTGATACTTGCCGCCATCGACGGCAGGCGTGGCGACCTCTACTGCGCGGTTCATGCGCCGGACGGTTCCGTGCTTTCCGGACCGGCCGCTCTCTCGGTCGCCGATGCGTTGTCGCTCGCCCGCCGCCATGACGCGGCGCTCGCCGGCAACGGCGCCGATGCGATCCTTGCGGCCGCCGGCCACGAGAAGTCTTTCGACGCCGGCCTGCGCTACGCGACCGCCGACATCGGCGTCTATGCCCGTCTTGCCGGGGTCAAGGCGGTCACGGGCGAAAGGCCCAGGCCGCTCTACCTGCGCGGAGCGGACGCCCGGCCGCAAACGGGCTTTGCGTTGAAGCGGGTGCGAAGCTGATGCGCATCCCCTTCCTGCAGGGCCGGCGCGCCTACAGAGTCGAGCCGCTGCGCACTACCGACAGCGCCGCGCTTGCGCGCATCCATCGCGAAGATTTCGCGCCGCCCTGGAGCGAGGACGATTTCGAGAATATGCTCAGCCAGGACGTCATGTTCGGCTATAAGGCCGTCCAGAGCATGAAAGCCGGATCGCAAATGGCCGGCTTCGTGCTCGCCCGCAGTATCGCCGGCGAAGCCGAGATCATCACCATCGCCGTGGCCCGGGCGCATCGTCGCCACGGTCTCGGCCGTCTCTTGATGGATGCGGTCCTGCGCGACCTGCATGGCATCCGCGCCGAGGCACTGTTTCTCGAAGTGAACGAGAAGAACGCGGCGGCGATCGGCCTTTACCGCAAGCTCGGCTTCCGCGACGTCGGCAAGCGTACCGGCTACTACCGCACCGCGCATGGCGAGGCGAGCAGCGCCCTTGTCATGCGCCGCGATCTTCGCTAGCGCAGGCAAAAGGGGTTTCCCGAGACATGATCGGCTGGCTTCGCGTCGTCATTGGGCTTTTCCTGATCGCGTTGGCCACGCTGCTGGTCGCCATCTTCCAGCCCATCGCGCTGAAGACCGGGCTGTGGCACGAGAAATACATCCCGCGCTGGTGGCATCGCTTCGCGGCAAAAGTGCTCGGCATACGTCTGCACCGTACGGGCGAGATGGCGGCCGAAAGGCCGCTCCTCCTCGCTGCCAACCACGTCTCCTGGGTCGATATCATCGCGCTCGGCGCCGCCGCCGACGTCTATTTCGTCGCCAAGGCCGACATGGCGAAGTGGCCGGCCATTGGCTGGCTCTGCACGCTCCAACGCACCGTCTTCGTCGAGCGCGAGCGTCGCGGCCGATCCGGCGAACAGGCGAACGAGATCGGCAGGCGGCTCGCCGCCGGCGACCCGATGGTGCTCTTCGCCGAAGGCACGACGTCGGACGGCAACCTGCTCAAGCCCTTCAACAGCACGCTTTTCGGCGCCGCGAAGATGGCGCTGGAGGCGGCGCCGGAGCGCAGGGTGTTCATCCAGCCGGTGGCGGTAGCCTACACCCGCCTGCACGGAATGCCGCTTGGCCGCGACAAGCGCGGCCATGTCTCCTGGATCGGCGACCAGGACCTGCTGCCACATGTCGTCGCCCTGCTCAAGGGAGGCGCGCTCGACGCCGAGATACGCTTCGGCCAGCCCGTGGAATTCAACACGACCAGCCGGCGCAAGGAAGCTGCCCGCCGGATCGAGGACGAGGTGCGCTCCATGTTCGTCTCCGCGATCCGTGATCCGCTTCCCTCCAAACCTCGCGGCGGCGCGGCAAAGACCCTGTCGCAGTCCGCGGAAAAGCGCTAAAAGCCGGCCATGGATTTCGAAAACAGTACGCTGGAAGCAGCCATCGCCGTCGAGCCGAAGAAGGTCTTCGTCAAGACCTATGGCTGCCAGATGAACGTCTACGATTCGCAGCGCATGAGTGATGCGCTGGCGGCGGAAGGCTATGTCGCGTCGGATAAGGCGGACGACGCCGATCTCGTGCTGCTCAATACGTGCCACATCCGCGAGAAGGCCGCCGAGAAGGTCTATTCGGAACTCGGCCGACTGCGCCGGCTGAAGGAAGACCGCCTCTCCGCCGGCAAGGAGATGCTGATCGGCGTTGCCGGCTGCGTGGCGCAGGCGGAAGGCGGCGAGATCATCCGCAGGGCCGACGCCGTCGACCTCGTCATCGGACCGCAGACCTATCACCGGCTGCCGGACGCGATAAGACGCGCGCGCGGAGGCGAGAAGGTCGTAGAGACGGACTACGCGGTCGAGGACAAGTTCGACCACCTTCCCGCGGCGAAGCCCGCGGTCGTCCGCAACCGCGGCGTCGCCGCCTTCCTCACCGTCCAGGAAGGCTGCGACAAGTTCTGCACCTTCTGCGTGGTGCCTTATACGCGCGGATCCGAGGTTTCACGGCCGGTGGCGCAGATCGTCGCGGAGGCCGAGAACCTGGCGCGGGCCGGCGTGCGCGAGGTGACGCTTCTCGGCCAGAACGTCAACGCCTGGCATGGCGAGGGATCGGCCGAAGGGGGAAAGACGACCGAGTGGGGACTCGGCCGCCTGCTTTTCCGCCTCGCCGAGATTCCCGGCATCGAACGTCTGCGCTATACGACCAGCCATCCGCGCGACATGGACGATGCGCTGATTGCCGCCCACCGCGACCTCGACGCGTTGATGCCCTATCTTCACCTCCCCGTCCAGGCGGGGTCGGACCGTATCTTGAAGGCCATGAATCGCCGCCATTCCGGCGACGACTACCGCCGCCTCGTCGACCGTATCCGCGCGGCCCGGCCCGACATCGCCATGTCTGGCGACTTCATCGTCGGTTTCCCGGGCGAGACGGACGAGGACTTCGCGGAAACACTCAAGCTCGTCCGCGACATCGGCTATGCGCAGGCCTTTTCGTTCAAATATTCGCCGCGCCCCGGCACGCCGGGCGCCGGCATGGAGGGCCAGGTGCCCGAAGAGGTGAAGGATCGCCGCTTGCAGGAATTGCAGGCTCTCCTAACTTCACAGCAGAAGGCATTCGCGGCCGGTCTTGTCGGCCGCGACATGCCCGTGCTCCTGGAGAAGGAAGGGCGTCATGAAGGCCAACTCATCGGGCGTTCGCCGTGGCTGCAGCCCGTGGTCGTCGATGACTCAGCAGGCCGAATCGGCGACATTGTCAGGGTACGGGTGACGCATGCCAACGCCAACAGCCTGTCGGCGGAGGCTGCCTAGAAAGGTATTCGAAACGATGAGGACACGCGTTTGAGCGCCACGACGGAACTGAAAAAGCCTCAGGGAGGGGCTTCTGACAAGGCGCACATCGTTCTGACCTTCGACAACAACAAGCTGGCCAGCGCCCTCTATGGCCAGTTCGACGAAAATCTCGCCCGGATCGAACAGAAGCTCGGCGTCGATATCCGCTCGCGCGGCAACCAGCTTTCCGTCGTTGGCGAGCAGGGTTCCGCCGAGCAGGCACGCCGCGCGCTCGACTACCTCTACGGCCTGCTGCAGAAGGGCGCGGAACTGTCGCCGTCGGACGTCGACGGGGCCGTGCGCATGGCGGTGGCCGCCGACGACCAGCTCACGCTGCCGACCATGGAACGCAAGGGCAAGCTCGCCGCCGCCCAGATCGGCACGCGCAAGCGCACCGTCTACGCGCGTTCCGCCAATCAGGACGCCTATATGCGCGCGCTGGAACGGTCGGAGCTCGTCTTCGGCATCGGCCCGGCCGGCACCGGCAAGACCTTCATCGCGGTGGCATACGCCGCGATGCTTCTCGAGCGCGGCATGGTCGAGCGCATCGTCCTTTCCCGTCCGGCGGTCGAGGCGGGCGAAAGGCTCGGCTTCCTGCCCGGCGACATGAAGGAAAAGGTCGATCCCTATCTCCGGCCGCTTTACGACGCGCTTTACGAGATGATGCCGGCCGACAAGGTCGAGCGCGCCCTGACGGCAGGCGTGATCGAGATAGCACCGCTCGCCTTCATGCGCGGCCGTACGCTCGCCAATTCCGCCGTTATCCTCGACGAGGCGCAGAACACCACGCCGATGCAGATGAAGATGTTCCTCACCCGCCTCGGCGAGAAGGGACGCATGATCGTCACCGGCGATCCGACCCAAATCGACCTGCCGCCCAACACGAAGTCTGGCCTGATCGAGGCGCTGCGCATCCTCGATGGCGTGCCGGGCATCGTCACCGTCCGCTTCAACGATACCGATGTCGTGCGCCATCCGTTGGTCGCCGAAATCGTCAAGGCCTACGACCGCGACGCAACCGGCGGCCAGCGTGGCGATGCCCCGCACTGACGCGCTGACGGCCCTTCATGAGGAAGCGTTCCGCGTGATCGATACCGGAATCTCGATCGAAGCCGGCGACTGGCCGCCCGAACCCGTGCTTTCGCGCCTCGCGGCGGATGCGCTCGAAGCCGCGGTCGCAGAGCTGGAACTCGCGGTGCAGGACGGCGCCGAGGTCGGCATCCTCTTCACCGACGATGCCCATATACGCGTCTTGAACGGCCAGTGGCGGGGAAAGGACAAGGCGACGAACGTGCTGTCTTTCCCGGCCACGCCGGTCAGGCCCGGTGTCACCCTGCCGCCGATCCTTGGCGACATCGTGCTCGCCGCGGAGACGATCCGCCGTGAGGCGGGACTGGAAGAGAAGCCTTTCGAGCACCATTTGATCCATCTTGTGGTGCACGGCTTCATGCACATCCTCGGCTACGATCACGAGACAGACGCGGAGGCCGAGGTGATGGAAGCGGCGGAGCGGCGGATACTGGGGAGGCTTGCCATACCCGATCCCTACGGCTAGAGCCTTTCCTCGAGCCACGAGGCTTTGAACCATGGCGCATGTCGCCGGACAGAGATGAACGACAAGGACCATACGGCCGTTACGGCAGAGAAACCCGCCGGAGAAGACGGCGCCTCGGCCGACAAGGCTGAAGGTCCGAGTACGGCCGAACCCCGAAGGCCCGAGCAGGCGTCGTTGCTGGAACGGCTGCGCCGCTTCCTTCCACACCGCAACGGGTCGACGCTGCGCGAGGATATCGCCGACGCGCTAGCAGAGAGCGCTTCCGACGAAGCCGCTTTTTCACCCGGCGAGCGGGCGATGCTCAAGAATATCCTTCGCCTGCGCGAGGTGCGCGTCGAGGACGTGATGGTGCCGCGCGCCGACATCAAGGCGGTGGACCTCTCGACCACGCTCGGCCATCTCCTTGCGGTGTTCGAGGATTCCGGCCATTCGCGCATGCCCGTCTATGGCGAGACGCTCGATGACCCCCGCGGCATGGTGCATATCCGCGACGTGGTCGCCCATATCACCAAGGCAGCGCGGCAGAAGAAGCCGCGCGGACGTAGGGGCCCGGCCGCTTCCGGGGCGCTCGATCTCGGCAATGTCGACCTGACGCGCACCATTGGCGATATCGGCCTTCTGCGCCCCGTCCTTTTCGTGCCGCCATCCATGCTGGCGTCCGATCTCATGGCGCGCATGCAGGCAGCGCGGATCCAGATGGCGCTGGTCATCGACGAATATGGCGGCACTGACGGTCTGGTTTCGCTCGAGGACATCGTCGAGATGGTGGTAGGCGACATCGAGGACGAGCATGACGATGATGAGCCGATGGTCACGAAGACCGGCGAAGGCGTGTTCGTGGTGGACGCCAAGGCCGAGATCGACGAAGTGGCGGAGATGATCGGCGATGCCTTCAAGCCGGGCGAGCACGGCGAATATGTCGATACGATCGGCGGCATGATCTTCAACACGTTGGGACGCATTCCCGCGCGCGGAGAGGTGGTGCAGCCCATCCCCGGCTTCGAATTCCATGTGCTCGACGCCGATCCGCGGCGCGTCAAGCGGGTCAGGATCGTGCAGACGCGCACCGCGGCCGAGCGCCGCCGGCGCTTCGCGGCGCCGGCCGGGCAGGAAAAATAGCCGCGGTCCGGCGGACGCCGCACGCCGTGATGATACTGTAGCGCCGTCAGGTGATTCGCGACGGGCGGGACGTATGGAGCGCCTTGCAGGCAAGATCATATTGCTCGGGGGCTGGCGGCGCTCGTCGGTCGCCTTTGCCGCCGGCGCCTTCGCGGTCCTTGCCCAGGCGCCATTCGATTTTTTCGCCGCGTGCCTGGTATCGTTTCCGGTGCTCGTCTGGCTGCTCGACGGCGCCGCCGGCGAGCCGGGCAGGGGCGCGCTCAGGCGCCTGGCGCCGGCCTTCAATGTCGGCTGGTGGTTCGGCTTCGGCTATTTCCTCGCCGGCCTGTGGTGGATCGGTAACGCCGTCCTTGTCGACGGCCAGGGTTTCGAATGGGCGCTGCCCTTCGCCGTGTTGGCCCTGCCGGCCGTGCTGGCGCTCTTCTATGGCCTTGCGGCGGTGCTGGCGCGGCTCCTTTGGACGGACGATATCGGCCGCGTCGCCGCGATGGCGTTCGCTTTCGGGGTCGCCGAGTGGCTCCGCGCAACCCTCTTCACGGGCTTTCCCTGGAATGCGATAGGCTACGCCGCGATGCCCGTGCCGCTGCTCATGCAGTCGGTTTCGATGACTGGCCTGTTCGGGATGAGTGCGCTTGCCGTCTTCGTGTTCTCCATGCCGGCGTTGCTGGCGGGGCGTAGGCACCGCGCAGTGGGGATCGTGCTGGTGCTGGCGCTCGTCGCCGCCCATGTCGCCTATGGCTATTTCTGCCTGGCGCTGCCCGCTCCCAACCCGGCGAAGAGCCTCGACGTGCGCATCGTGCAACCGACGATCGACCAGTCTGAAAAATGGGACAGGACCGTCCGCGATCGCATCTTCGACCATTTGATCGAGCTTTCGAGCGCTCCCCCGGCGAAAGGCGCGCCCAGGCCCGAGTTGATCGTCTGGCCGGAAACGGCCGTTCCCTTTCTCTTCACCGAGCGACCGGATGCGCTCGCCAGGCTCGGCCAGGTGCTCGACAAGGGCCAGTTGCTCCTTACCGGCGCGGTACGGGCGGAAAGCGCGGCGGGCGCCGGCGCGCGGTTCTACAATTCGGTCCTCGCCATCGACGATTCGGGAGAGATCGTTGATGCGGTGGATAAGCTCCACCTGGTGCCGTTCGGCGAATACGTTCCGTTCCAGCGGGTGCTCGGCAGGCTCGGCATAGACAAGCTGGTCGAACTGCCCGGCCAGTTTTCAGCCGGCACCCATCGTCACGCGATCAAGCTGCCGGGCCGCGCTTTGGCGCTGCCCTTCGTCTGCTATGAGATCATTTTTCCTGGCGAAGGCGACCGCGAAGCGCGCGGCGCCGATGTCCTCGTCAACGTCACCAACGATGCATGGTTCGGCAATACGCCCGGCCCCTACCAGCATTTCCGCCAGGCTGAGGTGCGGGCCGTGGAACTCGGGCGGCCGCTGATTCGCGCCGCCAACAACGGCATATCAGCCCTGGTCGACGCGCACGGCCGCGTCCTCGACGCTCTCTCGATCGACGCCGTTGGCGTGATCGACCGGCATTTCAGCCTGGAAAAGGCGCACAATCCGCGCCTCGGAACGCCGGCGAAGAACGGTTTTATCACCATAATTTTGTTTGGGGTTGCAGCGGCGGCCATGAAATTGACAGGTCGTCGGCGTTTCAATTGACATGTGGTATATTAGAATTTCATAGTGTGCCGCCCTTGCCGACACTGGGACCTACGGCGGGGCTGGGCTGTAACCCGAAAAGCGTACGGCGCATCGATAACGAAGAAAATTCCGTGTAAAGCGGTGAGGGATGAATGATCGACAACAAGAAGAGGCCGAACCCGATCGACATACATGTCGGGAGCCGCGTGCGATTGCGGCGGAATATGCTGGGTATGAGCCAGGAAAAACTGGGAGAGAAGCTGGGAATTACTTTCCAACAGGTTCAGAAGTATGAAAAGGGAACGAACAGGGTAGGCGCAAGCAGGCTTCAAGCGATCGCTTCCATTCTCGATACGCCCGTTTCATTCTTCTTCGAGGACGCGCCGGGAGACGGCATGCGCCAGTCCAAGGGATTCTCCGAGGACAGCGCGACGTCCTACGTTGTCGATTTCATCAGCAGCGCGGAAGGGCTCCAGCTGAACCGCGCTTTCGTCAAGATCACCGATCCGAAGGTTCGCCGGAAGATTATCGAACTCGTCCGTACGATTGGCGCAGACGAGGAATAATCCGGGCGCGATCTTCAAGCATGCCGACTCTGGATACCGGCGTGCTTTTCATGGATTCGCCCGCCGATCTCTTGCCGATATCCTGGCTGACCGGGAACGGACATGGCGACAATCGCCCCTCTTTGATGTCGCAGGGCCCTGAAAGGGGCGGTCCTTCTGGCGGCCCCGCCTCCAGAGCTGATCGATTTTTGCAGGCCGCGCTCCGACGGCGTCGCGCGAGGCTAACGGTGCATGCGCCGCTTGATCTCACGCTCTTTGCCGGACCGCGAAATAGCGGTGTTCGACCGATTCCATCTAAAGATGAACGGCTCTAGCCCATAAGAGATGCTTGACGCATGCGACGCGCCCTCGCTAACAGAGGCGCGCCTGAAGGCTGTGCCGTCTCGCGCTCGGCCGATCTTCCAAAGGGGTTCACCCATGTCGCGCAGAGAATATTTCTTCACCAGCGACTCCGTTTCCGAGGGCCATCCGGACAAGGTCTGCGATCGCATTTCCGACGAAATCGTCGACCTCATCTACCGCGAGGCGAGGAAGACCGGAATGGACCCGTGGAAGGTGCGGGTGGCGTGCGAGACGCTGGCCACCACCAACCGGGTCGTCATCGCCGGCGAGGTGCGTGTCCCCGATTCGCTTCTGAAGAAGGACAAGTCCGGCGCCGTCCTGAAAGACGCCGATGGCAATCCCTTCGTCAATCCGTCGAAGTTCAGGTCGGCTGCGCGCAAGGCGATCCGAGCGATCGGCTACGAACAAAAGGGTTTTCACTGGAAGACGGCCAAGATCGAGGTGCTGTTGCACGGCCAGTCGCCCAATATCGGCCAGGGGGTCGACAACGCCGCCGACCGCCAGGGCGAGGAGGGCGCCGGCGATCAGGGCATCATGTTCGGCTACGCCTGCCGTGAAACCCGCGATCTCATGCCAGCCCCGATCTACTACGCGCACAAGATACTGGAACTCCTCGCCGAGGCGCGCCATGCCGGCAAGGGTGACGCGGCGAAGCTCGGCCCCGACGCCAAGAGCCAGGTCACCGTCCGCTACGAGGACGGTCGCGCCGCCGAGGTGACGCAGATCGTTCTCTCGACGCAGCATCTCGACGGAAGCTGGGATTCGAAGAAAGTCCGCTCGGTTGTCGAGCCCTATATTCGCGAAGCGCTTTCCGACCTGCGCATCGCCCACGACTGCAATTGGTACATCAACCCCACCGGCAAGTTCGAGATCGGCGGGCCCGACGGCGACGCCGGCCTCACCGGCCGCAAGATCATCGTCGATACCTATGGCGGCGCGGCTCCCCATGGCGGCGGTGCCTTCTCCGGAAAGGACACGACCAAGGTCGACCGCTCGGCCGCCTACGCGGCGCGCTATCTTGCCAAGAACGTGGTTGCCGCCCGCCTTGCCGAGCGCTGCACGATCCAGCTTTCCTACGCCATCGGCGTCGCCCAGCCGCTTTCGGTCTACGTCGACCTCCACGGTACCGGGAAAGTGCCGGAAGACGTGGTCGAGAAGGCGTTGCGCGAGGTCATGGACCTGTCGCCCTCGGGCATCCGACGGCATCTTGACCTCAACAAGCCGATCTATGCCAAGACCAGCTCCTATGGCCATTTTGGCCGCAAGGCCGGTCGCGACGGCGCCTTCTCCTGGGAAAAGACCGATCTGGTGGCCGCGCTCAAGGAGGCGGTCCGGCAACCTGAGGCGGCCTAGGACAGGCCTTGGGTCCTGATCCGGCAAGCCGATGCCGTCCGAGGAACGCCGCTCCCGCTCCACCGAAGCTTTCTTCGGACGGCGGCATGGCAAGGCCCTGCGTCCGCGGCCAGCGGCCGCGCTCAAGCGGCAAGGGCCGCGCTACCGCATCGATCCCGCCGCGCCGGCGCCCGCCGACCTCGCCTCGCTGTTTCGCACACAGGTACGGGAAATCCGGCTTGAGATCGGCTTCGGCGGCGGCGAGCACCTCCTCGACGCGGCCGTCCGCTCGCCAGGCGCCGGCTTCATCGGCGTGGAGCCCTTCGTCAACGGCATGGCGCGGCTCATGCTCGACCTCGACAGGCGGCCGCTCGACAATGTCAGGGTCTACGATGACGACGCGACGCGGCTGCTCGACTGGCTCCCGCCGGCCTCTCTCGACGCCATCGACCTTTTCTATCCAGATCCCTGGCCGAAGAAGCGCCATTGGAAGCGACGCTTCGTCAACGCGGCCAACCTCGACCGCTTCGCCCGCGTGCTGAGGCCGGGCGGTGTATTCCGCTTTGCCTCCGACATCGACACCTACGTGAACTGGACCCTGCTGCATTGCCGCGCGCATCCCGCCTTCGATTGGCGGGCGGGCGCGGCGGCGGACTGGCGCGAGGCCTTTGATGGCTGGCCGGGCACGCGCTACGAAGCGAAGGCGATGCGCGAAGGCAGAAAGCCCGTCTACCTGACCTTCCTGCGCCTTTGACGGCGGAGCCGGCCGATGCGATGGTTCACGGCAGCGGCGGCTTTCCTTCCGGCCGCATCGACAGAGCCTTCCTGAAACGGCATGTGAGCGATTTCTCGCAGCATTTCTATGTCTGCGGGCCCGACCGTATGGTGGCCGACCTGAAGGCGACCTTGAAGGATCTGGGCGCGGAGCCGGACGCGGTGGTCTTCGAAAAATAGACGCATCCGCCTGGCCGGACCGCGCCGCGCAATATGGATCGATGTCGGTTTGACCTTGCAAACGCGCCGCCGATCGACTATTTGAAATATAAATTCTTGGTCGTTTTGACGAAGAGTGGGTCCACCCGGTCCCGCTCTTTTTTGTTTCAATCCGACGGATCGCGGAGAGTGAATGACTGCAGCCGGGAAAGGCGATGACCGCATCATCCGCGAGAGCGGCGTCGATGCGCGTGTCGCGCTGATCGTCGCGCCGGCGCTCGAGGCGGAAGGCTATCGCCTGGTGCGGGTGCGCCTTTTCGGCCAGAACGGCCTGACGCTGCAGGTCATGGCCGAGCGTCAGGACGGCACCATGACGGTGGAGGACTGCGAGGCGGTCAGCCGTCTCTTGTCGCCGATCCTCGACGTGGAGGACCCCATCGACAAGGCGTATCACCTTGAGATTTCTTCGCCGGGCATCGACCGGCCGCTGGTGAGAAAGTCCGATTTCGCCGACGCCGCCGGCAGGCTGGTCAAGGTCGAGACCTCCGTTCAGGTCGCCGGCCGCAAGAGGTTTCGCGGGCGCATCGCCGCGACGGATGACGAAGGCGTCACCGTCGAGACGGACAAGCCGGCCATCGGCGAGGAATTCACGACGACGCTTCCCTTCGAGGCGATCGCGGAGGCCCGGTTGGTGCTGACCGACGATCTCATCCGCGACGCGCTCAGGAAGGACAAGATGCTCCGCGAGGGGCGCGACGGGCATGAATCCAACGGGGACGGCCAGGAAGCCGCGCCGAACGGACAGAACAGGATTTGACGCCGCGGCCTGGAGGGCCGGGGCAGCGTTACGGGAGAAATGAAATGGCAGTCAGTGCGAACAGGCTAGAGCTCCTGCAGATCGCCGACGCGGTGGCCCGCGAGAAGTCGATCGAGAAGCAGATCGTCATCGATGCGATGGCCGACGCTATCCAGAAGGCGGCGCGCTCGCGATACGGCCAGGAAACCAACATCCGCGCCGATATCAACCCGAACACCGGCGAGATGAAGCTGCAGCGGCTCATGGAAGTCGTCGAGAATGTCGAGGATTTCGGCCGCCAGATCGCGCTCAAGGACGCGCGCACGAGGAACCCCGACGCCCAAGTCGGCGACTTCATCGCAGAGCAGCTCCCGCCGATGGATTTCGGCCGCATCGCCGCCCAGTCGGCCAAGCAGGTCATCGTGCAGAAGGTTCGCGAGGCCGACCGCGATCGCCAGAATGAAGAATACAAGGATCGCATCGGCGAGATCGTCAACGGCACCGTGAAGCGCGTCGAATACGGCAATGTCATCGTCGATCTCG
>JBQCFA010000321.1:0-3361 GCA_051959695.1 Rhizobiaceae bacterium | reverse complement strand
GTGCGCCGCGATCTGGAAGACGGAATCGGCCGAGGTGTAGCAGATCGGCTTGCCCGAGCGGATATGCTCTTCTCCAAGCCGGGCGATAATGTCCGTGCCCGACGCATGGCAATTGCCGAGGATTCCGGGAAGGGCGGCCTCGCGGATGATGGCTTCGGTCAGCTTCTCGGGAAAGGTCGGCGTCCTGTCGGCGAAATAGCCCCAGTCGAAGCTTACCGGGACGCCCGCGATCTCCCAGTGCCCGGACGGCGTGTCCTTGCCTTTGGAGACTTCTCTGGCCGAGCCGTAGAAACCCGTCGGCGCGTTGCCGTCCACGGGCCCGTCGCCCGCGGCGATAGCGGCCGCACGGTCCAGGCCCAGCGCCTGCATGTTGGGCAGATCGAGCGGTCCGCGGCGCAGGCCGTCGCGGTCTCCAGCGCCCCGGGCACAAGCGGCGGCTATGTGCCCGAACGTGTCGGAGCCCTCGTCCCCGAAGGCGGCGGCGTCGGGCGCACTCCCGATACCGAAGGAATCCAGAACGAAAAGGAATGCGCGCGCCATCCGTTTCCCAATTCTTCGCGGCCACCACCCAGTGCCCCGAATCCGAAATTCGCATCATTTGCCCGAGAGCGCTGCACAAAGGGATGCAAATGTCGGAATCGGACCACTAGGTCGTGAACTCATAAATCTGGTCGAAATGGTGTGAGGCCATCTGTCCGGATACGAGAAGCGAAGGCGCAGGAAACCATCCGGTTTTCAAGTCCTTCGCGACGAAGTTGCCGGGCAGATGGACCACATCCCTTGGACGCCGAAACGGGTGCGACCTGCCGCGTCGAACCGCTCGACCGGGGGAACGACCCCGATCTTCGCGCTTCTCCTTGCATCTCTTTGCCGTTTCAGGCGCCATTTCGATCAGATCTATGAGTCCACGACCTAGTGTGGTTTTCGGATTTGAAATTCGTACGGAACTCTCGATCCATCCTGCAACGAACTTCAAATCCACCACACTTGCCGCTGAGATAGGATCATGGCGGGGGCTTGGCAATCGGCGCGAATCGACCCGGGGGCGCGAGATGCCGTCAGCAGTCTCCACAGTTCACGGTGTCGCTCATGCGCGGCCGCAGGAAATACTGCTCCGCCATGTTGATGTTGTCGAAGGCTGCGAGCAGGCCGAGCGTCTGCTTGGCGTCGGCGCTCCAGGTGATGACCGGCCGATAGCCGAGCTTGGTCTGCACGCGCACGAGGAAGGTCCCCGCCACCCGCAGTTCGGTCGGAACGTCGATGGTGTCTCCCGGCTTCAGGGAAGTATCCGGCTCGGGAGTGCCCCCGTTCACCATCCGGCGCGACCATGCAACGGTCGGCTTCGCCGTCGCGTCGTTCGCGATCTGGATGCCCTCCGCATAGATCGAAAGCTTGGAGCGATTATAGGGCTCGATCGTCGCGATGCCGATCTGCATGATGGCGTCGAGCTCGGACTTGCTCACGGTGGGCTGCTGCGTGATCAAGTCGGCGATCATGCTCGCCGCGCGCCCGACCTTCTTGTTGGTCTCGATGGCTTGCGACACTTCCATCGTCATGAAGTAGAGGATGAGAAGCACCGGTGCGATGAACGCGAACTCGATCGCGGCCACGCCCTGGCGGCTTCGCGCCAGCCTCTTCACGCACCCGCCGAATGTGCGCCCGAATGAGCAAATCCCGCTCGTGATCGACATTTCCGCCCCCAGGTCCCGAATCTTGATTAGAACGGCTCGTTCTGCCAGGTGACGGTTGCGAACAGCAGCTTCTTGCCGCCCTTCAGGTCCGACATCGTCCTCGCCATGATGTCCGTCATTACCGGCCATTTGTAGAAGACCCGCAGCATGTTTTTGGTCAGCGGCCCGCCCGGATGCACGCCGAAATTGGTGTCGTCGATGTCCCCATCGGCTGTCTTCTTGGTCTTTACGGCCGCCGCTTCGGCAAAGGTGTCGTAGCTCTCGAGGTCGAAGACGAGGCTCTTGTCCGCCGCGTTGTTGCAGCTGTCTCCGACCATGATGGACAGCTTCGCGCAGATCTTCTCGCGTAGCGTCGTCTCGTCCAGGTCGGCGGCCTTGAGCTGGCCCGTGCGCACCTGCCGCGCGATATCGTCGGTGGCGTTCACCAGCATCTGCTGGGCGGCGAAGGAAATGCAGCTTTCCAGGATGGCGAAGACGAGAAGCGCGAAGGGCATGGCAAGCACGGCGAATTCGATCACCGTCGTGCCCTTGCGGTTTCCGACGAAGCGCGCCAGCAGCGACGGCCGCGCCGGCTTTGTCTCCGGACCATGAGGACGGTTGTCGTTCTTGGGGCTCATCGTTGCTTTCCTGTCGCCTGCTTTTGATAGGCGGACGCAAGGTAGCCGCAATCGATTGAGTTCCCGTTTTGATCGTGGATAAGATTGAAGGCCAGCCGTTTACCGCGGGCTAACCTTCCCATGCGGTCTGGCCGCGCGGCGTCTATTGGGCGCTCATTTCCTGCTCGGAGGTCTTCTCGGCGTCGCTCTTGTAGGCGCCTTCGCAATAAGGCGTGCAGGAAAGCGTCTGCACCTCGGCGCGCCGGTAGATGCGCACCGAGCTGGCATCGGCGCGCGACACGGTGATCTGCTCGTCGATGATGGGGTTGCCGCTTGTATCGAGGATCACCAGGTTCGTGGTGCCGAACCCCTTGCCGGTGAGCACGATCGTCTTCGAATCCTGGACGGAGGCATCGGCAATGGCCGGATTGCCGATGATGATCGTGTCGGCGGGCCGCGCCAGCTTCACGATCTTCGCCTCGTTCATGGTGACCCCGATGCCGGTGTCGGCGAGCGTCGGCGTCGCAAGGCAAGCCGCGCCCAGGGTAAACAGCGTCACGCCGGCGATTGTGACGATCGATTGCCTCTTGGTCGGCGCCATGCCCCGTCTCCTGCGAGTTGGAAGAACCCGGAGCGAAAATGAACGATATTGGTGAACCATCGGTTAAACGCCGGCTCGTCACACTTCTTTTATATAGGGCGCGCTTTTACGTTCGCGGGACGGTAAAACAGAAGCAAATGCGTCCAATTCGCTTAGCTGTCGATTAACCAAAGATCGATGCGCTGAACGGAAAGGTTTCGGTAAGGCTGTTTGTTAAGCCGTTCGCAAGAGCTCAAAAGTAGATTGCCGCCATCCGATCAACACCGAGAAGAATCGTTGACGGAAGTGCTGTAAACAAGTGGAGTAAGGAGCTCTCGCATGTCCAAGATTATTGCACGCTTCGCCAAGGACGAATCCGGCGCGACCGCCATCGAATACGGTCTGATCGCGGCCCTCATCGCCCTCGCGATCATCGTCGGCGCCGGTGCCCTCGGCAACGCGCTGAACAAGAAGTTCGAGCACATCACGTCGGT
>JBQCFA010000320.1:0-14248 GCA_051959695.1 Rhizobiaceae bacterium | reverse complement strand
GGTAGCTGAGGCTGGTCTTGGAGCCGAGTTCATAGAACTGGCCGCAAGTCATGCTTGTCCCCTCTTTGCGGGCCAGCATTCCCACGATCGAGAGACGCGTATCGTCGCCAAGCGCCGAAAGCACGTTCGGGAGCGTGATCTGGTCGATGGCTGGGTGCGGCAGGCTCATGCCTGAGAACTAAGCACAAATCGGGTGGATTTCAACGCGCAGCAACGCTCTCCACCGTGGTTTCGCTTCCTGCGCATAGCCGCACGCGCAGCCTGAACGTCGCCGGCGTGGCCCTTGCTGACACAGGGCTGTCAGGACGGGCGGTTTATTTTGCACTGCGTCATTGACAGCGACCTCCCCAAACTCCAATTGTTCAACGAATTTTGAACCAAGGATTCCTCCCATGGACAAGCGTATATTCTGGCTCGCCGTCGGATCGTTCACGATATCGACGGAAGGCTTCGTCGTTTCGAGCCTCCTGCCCGAAATCGCGGCGGATTCCGGGGTCTCGATCCCGCTCGCCGGCTGCCTCATCACCGCTTTCGCGCTCGCCTATGCGATCGGCGGGCCTATCCTCGCCACGCTCACCGGCCGGCAGGACCGGCGCTCCGTCATCGTGTGGACGATGGCCTTCTTCGTCTTCGGCAATCTGATGGCGGCGTTCGGCTCCTCGTTCGGGACGCTGCTCGTCGCCCGCGTCGTGATGGCGCTTGCCGCCGGGCTCTTCGCCGCCACCGCCCAGGCGACCGCCGTCGCCATGGTCGACAACCATCACCGGGCTCGAGCTATCGCGGTCGTCGTCGGCGGCACCACGGTGGCGGTGGCGCTCGGCGCCCCGCTCGGCGCGCTGATCGGAACGGCCATCGGCTGGCGTGGCACATTCGCGGCGATCGCGGCGCTCGGCGCAATCGCCGGCATCGTGCTGTGGTCGCGGCTGCCCGGCGGCCTCACCGGCACGCCATTGTCGCTTCGGCAGCGCGTCGCCGGCGCGATGCGGCCCGGCGTACCGGCCATGCTCGCCACCACGCTGGTGACGTTGACGGGCGCGTTCACGGTGTTCTCCTACATCGCGCCGCTGGCGATGGAGGGGACCGGGCTTTCCGAGTTCGCCCTGCCGGCGGTGCTACTCGCTTTCGGCGCCGGGGCGGTCATCGGCAACATAGCGGGCGGCCAGGCGGCCGACCGCTTCGGCGCGACGCGCACGGTCTGCTGGTCGCTGGCTTTCGGCGTGGCGATCCTGCTCGCCTTCTCCGCGATCCCGCTGCTGCCTGGTGCGTTCGCCGGCCCGGTCCTCGTCGCCGCCATGGTGCCGTGGGGCATCATCGGCTGGGCGTTCCCGCCGGCGCAGGCGAGCCGCATCCTGGCCATCGCGCCCGATGACGCGCCGGTGGTGCTGTCGCTCAACGGCTCGGCGCTCTATCTCGGCGTGGCGCTCGGCTCCGTCGTCGGCGGCGAGGTGCTGCGCGCCGGGTCGCCGGCCGATCTCGGCTGGGTCGCGGCGATCTTCCCGCTGGTCGGCTTGGCGATCGTGCTCGGCGCCCGCGCCGTCCGCCGTCACCGCGCGGACACGGTGGTGCCGGCGGAATAGGCTGGAAACGCGCCGGGGACGCGGCCGTCAGGCCGCGTCCTTCGGATAGTTCGACGGGAACAGTGCGCGGCGCGTTTCCTCATCGACCGTCTTCTTGAAGGCATGGCCGGAGCCGACGGCGCGGGCGCGGGCGGCAGCGGGCCGGGCGTCTATCGACGCGAACCAGCGCTTCAGGTTGGGGTAGGGCTCCAGTCCGCCGCCGTCGCCCGGCAGGACGCGCGGCGCGCGCTCGAGCCAGCCCCAGGCCGACATGTCGGCGATCGTATATTCCTCGCCGACCAGATAGTCGCGGCCCGCCATGCGGTCCTCCAGCACCTGGTAGTGACGCTCAGCCTCGCGACGATAGCGGTTGACGGCATAAGCGGGCTTTTCCGGCGCGGAATGCTGGAAATGCACGGCCTGGCCGGAGAAAGGGCCGAGGCCGGAAGATATGAAGAACAGCCAGGAGAGAAGTTCCGGCCGATCCTCGGGCCGGCCGAGGAAGCGGCCGGTCTTGTCGGCGAGATAAAGAAGGATGGCGGTCGAATCGAAGACACGCGCCTCCCTGCCGCCCGGACCGTCGGTATCGACGATCGCCGGCACCTTGCCGTTGGGATTGACCGCACGGAAGGAGGGCGCGTGCTGCTCGCCCTTGCCGGTATCGACGGGCACGATCTCGTAAGGCAGGCCGGTTTCCTCCAGGAACATGGCGACCTTGGCCGGATTGGGCGTCGGATGGAAATAGAAGCGGATCATGGAAACCTCCTTTAGCGGACCGCGGAAGCAGAGACTCTCGGCCGCGCGGCAAGCGCCACGCCCGTCGAGATGAAGAGGATGGCGACCAGGCCCGCGGCCGAAGGGCGCTCGCCGAGGAAGGCGAAGGCCAGGGCCG
The DNA here is from genome assembly GCA_051959695.1 of Rhizobiaceae bacterium. Lineage (GTDB taxonomy): Bacteria > Pseudomonadota > Alphaproteobacteria > Rhizobiales > Rhizobiaceae > Mesorhizobium_L. The sequence goes on along the minus strand of JBQCFA010000320.1, from coordinate 11,800 downwards.
TCGCGGTGACCGGCACCAGCGCGATGATGGCGGCGGCGGCGCCGGATCCGAGCAGGCCGACGGCGCGATTGAAGGCGACGATGGCGACCGCGCTCATCAGGAGGCCCTGGTAGACGCATTGCAGCGCCAGTTCCCCCGTGGACGCCGCGCCGAGGCGCGAAATATCCAGCACGAGGTAGAAGGGAAGATAGAGGATGGCCGACCAGAAGCAGATCATCGCCGCCGCCTGCACCGCCGTCAGCCGGCCGTGCCGGAAGCGCTGGGTGTAGAGCGCCCACATGGCGGCCGCGGCGATCAGGGCGGCCGCGCCGCCGGCGCTGGCGTTGGCGGAACCTGACGAACCGACGAGCACGGCGAGGCCGCAGACGATGGCGCAATAGCCGAGAAGGCGGATGCGGCCCGGCGCCTCGCGGAATAACAGCCAGCCGATCCCGCCGGCGAAGACGGGCATGAGAGCGGGCGTGAGCGAAGAGGCCTGTGCGGCGGAGGTGAGTTGGAGACCGAGCGCCACCAGGAGCACGAAAGGCGCGCCCCAGAGCAGGGACAGCAGGAAGCCGTCTCCCCAATCGCGCCAGGATGGGCGCATGCGCAGGAGTACCGGCGAAAGCAGGATCGCTCCGCCGCCGAAGCGCAACGCGGTCACGTCCCAGATGCGGATCTCGTGGGTGACGCCGAAGCGGGTCACGACGAACCATCCGGCGAAGATCAGGACGGCAAGCGCCGCCCAGACGAAGCCGGCAAGACGGCTTTCGGAAAATCGGCCAATGTCGGCTGGCGCTACCCGGCCCTCCTCGGCCCGGCTGATGGATTCGGTGGTCATTTTGCCCGGGATGCTGCTTTCGGAGAGGCGCCGGATTGAATTCTGGATCGATCGATATAAAATGCATGGACATATCCGTCTTGGCAAGAGCGATCGGGGAATTCGGAAGGAGAGCGGCCTGTGGCGCGACCGAGAGAGTTCAGCGAGAGCGAGGCGCTTGATGCGGCGGTCTCCCGTTTCTGGGAACATGGCTACGAGGCCAGTTCCGTGCGTGAGCTCGCCGACGCCATGGGCATCAATGGAGCCAGCCTCTACAACACATTCGGCGACAAACGTGCGCTCTACAGGCGTGCGCTTGACCGTTACGTCGAGCAGTCCCTCGGAGAACGCGTTGCGCGGCTGGAAGGACATCTCCCCCCGCGCCAGGCGATCGAGGCCTTTTTCGGCGAGATCGTCGGGCGCTCGCTGGAGGACGGTCGGCGACGCGGCTGCATGCTGGTCAATTCGGCGCTCGAGCTCGCGCCGCACGATGCGGAATTCCGCGAAATCGTCGGCGGGGTATTGAAGCGGGTGGAGGCATTCTTCCGCCGTAGCGTCGAGGCGGGTCAACGCGACGGCAGCATCCGGTCCTCCCAGCCCGCCGAAGACCTGGCCCGACTGCTTCTTTCGGCGCAACTCGGCATAAGGGTGCTGGCGCGCAGCCGGCCGGAGCCGGCGCTGCTGCAGGGCGTGGTGCGCTCCGCGCTTGCCGCTCTCGATAGCGGTTGACGCGGAACGCCGCGTCGTTCCGCGCGTTTTCCCGGACCGCCGCGTCGGTCGCGGCATCAACCGGAGGAAGCGAGATGGGTGTCGATCAGGCGCCGACGGGAAAAGGCAAGGAAGCCGCGCGCGGCTTGAAGCGCTCGACGAAAGGCGAGGAACGGAAGGTCGAATCCGAGAAGGGCAGCGCCCTGAAGAAGGGGGCGGCGCGATTCGACGAGCGGTCGCGCAGTTCCGACGGCAAGAGCGCGGGCTCGAAGCAGCGTTGAACCGCGACCAGTTAAGAGCTTGAATCCGGTTCGGCCCATAAGCCGCTGAATTTTCTGGTTTCACCGACTGCCGCGGCGACGCTGCCGGCGTGCGAGGGCCGAGGTCTGTCGGGTTGCGGAAATTGCTCTAGGAATAGAGCCTCTCATTCGGATATTTTATCGTCCAGCTTGCGTGTATCATGCACCCCGGCGGGCTCAGGAGAGGGAAAGCGATGCTCTGGAAAGGCCGACGGCAAAGCGACAACATCGAGGACCGCCGGAGCGAGGGGGGCGGCTTCGGTGGGGGCGACCCCTTCGGCCAGGGAGGCGGCTTCCGTATTCCGATCGGCGGCGGCGTCGGCGGCGGCGGCATCAAGGGCATCATCATCCTCGTCATCCTTTTCTTCGTCCTGCGCTTCCTCGGCGTCGATCCGATGCAGATTCTCGGAGACGGCGGTCCGATGTCGAATGGCGGCGGCGTTGTAAGCCAGCAGGAGGGCGGCGCGCCGGCGAACGACGAGATGAAGCAGTTCGTCGCCACGGTGCTTGCCGAGACGGAGGACACCTGGACGGGCATCTTCCAGTCGCAGGGCATGACCTACACCGATCCGACGCTGGTGCTTTTCAGCGGCGCGACGCGAAGCGGCTGCGGCACCGCGCAGAAGGCCATGGGGCCGTTCTATTGCCCGAACGACAAGAAGGTCTATCTCGACACCGATTTCTTCCGCCAGCTCTCGCAGCAGTTCCATGCCTCCGGCGATTTCGCCGAGGCCTACGTGATCGCGCATGAAATCGGGCATCACGTGCAGGATCTCACCGGCATCCTCGGGAAATTCAACGAGAAGCGGCAGCAGCTCGACGAGGTCGAAGCCAACAAGCTCTCGGTGAGGGTGGAATTGCAGGCGGATTGCTTCGCCGGCATCTGGGCGCATTTCACCGAGCAGAAGGGCATCCTGGAGAAGGGCGATGTCGACGAGGCGCTCAACGCGGCCTCGCAGATCGGCGACGACACCCTGCAGAAGGAGACGCAGGGATATGTGGTCCCCGACAGCTTCAACCACGGCACCTCGGCGCAGCGTCGCCACTGGTTCCAGACGGGCTACCAGTCCGGCAAGCTTTCGGCCTGCGATACCTTCAACAACCCGATCTGAGCCGGCGAAACGCCTCTCGGTTCGGGCCCCCACAAGGTTAACCCGTTCGGTAAATTTGCCGGTGCACGTTTAGATCGGCCTTAAACCACCTCCGATAGCTTGGCGCAGCTTGCGTTGCTGCCCGGGGGTGCGCAGATGAGGCTTTCTGTCAGGCGTTTGGCCGCCGATGCGCGTGGCAATTTCGCCATCGTTTCGGCGTTGCTGATGATTCCACTTGCCATGGTGGCGGGACTCGCCGTCGACGTAACCTCGATGAACCGCGCCAAAGCCGCCCTGCAGCAGGCCATGGATTCGGCCTCGCTCGCCATCGCCCGCCAAGGCATGAACATCACTGATGATGGCGCAAAGGCAATCGCCGAGGAGTTCGTCGCCAGTAATTTCGATGGCAAAACCGGTCGTATCGACGTCAAACGGGATGGCACCGCCGTCACCGTCTCCGGAGCCGCTACCGTCAAGCTGAGCTTCGCCAGCCTGCTCGGCTACGACGACGCGGCCGTGCACGCCTCGTCCACGGCCGACGTGGCATATGTCTCCTACGAGATCGGGCTCGTGCTCGACACCACCGGATCCATGGCGGGCGGCAAGCTGCAGGCGATGAAGGACGCGGTTCTTGGTCTCATCGATACGATGTCGACACAGGTGCCGGACGAGGACCAGCTCAAATTCGCGCTCGTTCCCTTCTCGGCCTTCGTCAATGTCGGCGACCAGTTCTCCCCGAGCTTCGACGCGCTGGGCAACCAGCGCAACGACGGCGCCAGCTGGCTCGACATGGCGGGCAAGGCCAATATCCCGCAGGTGGAATTCAAAAAAGGCACGAGCCGCTTCGAAGTCTTCCACCACCTTGGACAGAAATGGGGCGGCTGCGTGGAATCTCGCCCGGCCAAGGGGAGCAAGCACTACGATACGCAGGATATCGCGCCGGATCCGTCCAAGCCGGACACGCTGTTCGAGCCGGCCTTCGCGATCGACGAGGGCGACACCGGCGGCTACAAGAACAACTACATCGCCTCGAATGTCGACCCGCTCGACAAGAGCGTGCTCGGCCTGATCAAGAAGATGCTGAAATACGGCGTCAACCTCAACCCGCTCGGTATCCCGCTCTCCATCAACCTCTGGGGCGCGCCGCCGAGGATGGACCTCTCCGGTGGCAAGGGGCCGAACGCCGGATGCGATACCCAGCCGATCGTGGCGCTGTCGAGCGACTACAAGACCATTGAGGACAAGGTGAACGCGCTCAAGGCGGCCGGCAACACCAACATCATGGAAGGCGTCGCCTGGGGCACGCGGGTGCTATCGCCGCAACCGCCTTTCACCGACGGGCTCGATCCGGCGAAGACCGACCACCCGGTCAAGAAGATCATGATCGTGCTGACGGACGGCTCGAACAATTTCGGCAACAATTCAACCGGTCTCGGCTCCGCCTATTCAAGCTTCGGATACCTGGTCGACGGACGCCTCGGCACCACGACGGGCAACGCCGCCGCCACAAACAGCCTGATGAACGAAAAGACGATCGATGCGTGCGCCAATGCAAAATCCGAAGGCATCGAGCTTTACACGATCCGCCTGGAAGAACCGGACGTGAAGACCGGCATGATGCTCAAGGATTGCGCAACCGACACCGCGCATTTCTTCGACGCGCCGTCGCGCAACGATCTCGACGCCGTCTTCAAGGCCATCAAGACCAGCATCACCAAGGTCCGCCTGGCTTCGTAGGGTCCTGTCGGAGGCGCCGATGAGGCAGGCCGCGGATCGTAGAGGTCCGCGGGCTTGCGCATGCTCTTTTCGACAGCGATATCCTCTCCAGTGCCATAATTGTTCCTGTCACGTGCTTACCCTATAAGGCTGCTCCCGCTTGAGGAGCCATTCATGATCGACGCCGCGACCGCGAGACGAGGCCTTGCCCTTGTCTTCACCACGCTGCTCCTCGACGTCATCGGCTTCGGCATCATCATGCCGGTGCTGCCGGCCTATCTGAGCGAACTGTCCGGCGTCGGCGTCAGCGAGGCGGCGATCGAGGGAGGCTGGCTGTTCTTCGTCTACGCCGCCATGCAGTTCTTCTTCGCGCCGCTGATGGGAAATTTGAGCGACCGCTTTGGCAGGCGGCCGATCCTGCTCGCTTCCGTCCTGACCTTCGCTATCGACAACCTGATCTGCGCCGTCGCATGGTCCTATCCGATGCTGTTCATCGGACGCGTTCTGGCCGGCATCAGCGGCGCCAGCTACACGACCTCGTCCGCCTTTATCGCCGATGTCTCGACGGACGATAACCGCGCCAGGAATTTCGGCCTTCTCGGCATCGCCTTCGGCGTCGGTTTCGTCATCGGTCCGATGCTCGGCGGCCTGCTCGGCACGCTGGGGCCGCGCGTGCCGTTCTACTTCGCGGCGGGGCTGGCCTTGGCGAATTTTCTGATCGGGCTCGGCCTGTTGCCGGAGACTCTCGCCGGGGAGCACAGGCGCCGCTTCGAATGGAAACGCGCCAACCCGGTCGGGACGCTGATCCAGATGCGCAACTATCCCGGCATCGGCTGGGTCGGGCTCGTGTTCTTCCTGATGACGCTCGGCCACATGGTCTATCCGGCGGTCTGGGCGTTCGTCGCCAGCTACCGATATGGCTGGAGCGAGGGGCAGATCGGCCTGTCGCTCGGTCTTTATGGACTTGGCAGCGCCATCGTCATGGGGCTGGTGCTGCCGCGCGTGGTCGTTCGCTTCGGTGAGTGGCGCACGGCCGCGATCGGGCTCGGCCTGGCCACGCTCGCCGCGTTCGGGTACGCGGCGGCATGGCAAGGCTGGATGGTCTATGTGGTGCTTGTGGCGACTGCGCTCGAGGCGCTGGCCGACCCACCGCTTCGAAGCATCGCCGCAGCGAAGGTGCCGCCTTCCGCGCAGGGGGAACTGCAGGGCGCCATGAGCTCGATCTTCTCGATCACCTCGATCGTGACGCCGCTGCTCTACACCGGCATATTCGCCTGGTTCACCGGGCCGAGGGCGCCGCTGCCCTTTGCCGGCGCGCCCTATGTCGTCGCCGGCGCCTTCCTGGTGCTGTCGCTGATCGTGCTGCTGGCCAAGGTGGCCCAGCCGACAGCGAAGGAAGCGTCAAGCGTGTAGGCGAAGGCGGCAGGCGAAACCGACCGAGGCAACAGCCAACGTCGAATTCCTGCAAGACAATTCGCAATGTGCTAATATTACCGCCTTCGAACGCTTCGTGGGTGAGCCCTATGTTGGAAGCCGACAGGATGTTCTCCGGCTCGGTCCCGGAAAACTACGACCGTTTCATGGTACCGCTGATTTTCGAGCCCTATGCCGTGGACCTGGCAAGGCGTGCGGCTTCCTTGTCGCCTGGCGCGGTTCTGGAAACCGCCGCTGGAACAGGGGTTGTTGTCCGCGCGCTGGCGCCGCAATTGTCCCCAAAAGCAAGCTATGTCGTGACCGATCTCAACCAGCCGATGCTCGACTACGCCGCATCCCGGCAGAAGCCCGACGGCCGTATCGCCTGGCGGCAGGCCGACGCGCTCGCGCTACCGTTCCAAGATGCGACCTTCGATCTCGTCTGCTGCCAGTTCGGCGCGATGTTCTTTCCCGACCGCACGGCCGGCTATCGCGAAGCGAGGCGCGTCCTGAAGCCCGGAGGGCATTTCCTGTTCAGCGTATGGGATCGCATCGAGGAGAATGTCTTCGCGGATGATGTGACGCGGGCTCTGGCGAGGAAGTTCCCGGCCGATCCGCCGCGCTTTCTCGAACGGACGCCGCACGGCTACCACGACACGGCGCGCATCCGCCGCGACCTGAAGGAGGCCGGTTTCTCCCGGATCGTGATCGAGACGAGAGCCGAAGAGAGCCGGGCATCCTCGCCGCGCATCCCGGCCGTCGCCTATTGCCACGGGACCGTCCTCCGCAACGAGATCGAAGCCCGAGCGCCAGGAAAGCTGCAGGCGGCAACCGACTATGCCGAAGCCGCAATCGCGGAGAGACATGGCAAAGGCGAGGTTTCCGCGAAAATCCAGGCACAAGTCGACATGGCCAGCTTGTAGGCGCAGGCCTCTTACCGCTCCGCCAACACCGGCTCGCCCTGCCGTTCGCGGATCAGATTGACGAAGCGCTTGAAGAGGTAGTGCGAATCCTGCGGGCCGGGCGAGGCCTCGGGATGGTGCTGCACGGAAAACACCGGCCGGCCGGCGATCGCGAGACCGCAATTGGAGCCGTCGAAGAGCGACACGTGCGTCTCCTCGACGCCTTCCGGCAGCGTGTCGCCGTCGACCGCGAAGCCGTGATTCATCGACACGATCTCGACCTTGCCGGTGGTGTGGTCCTTCACCGGGTGATTGGCGCCGTGATGGCCCTGGTGCATCTTCACGGTGCCGCCGCCGAGCGCCAGCGCCAGCATCTGGTGACCGAGGCAGATGCCGAAGATCGGGATGTCGGCCTCGAGCAGGTCCTGGATGATCGGGACGGCATATTCGCCGGTGGCCGCCGGATCGCCGGGGCCGTTGGAGAGGAAGACGCCGTCCGGCTCCATGGCGAGGATGTCCTCCGCCGGCATGTCGGCCGGCACGACCGTCACCCTGGCGCCCAGTCCGGCAAGCTGCCGCAGGATGTTGCGCTTGACGCCATAGTCCACGGCGACGACGTGCATCGTCGGCTCGGCGAGTTCGCCATAGCCCTCGTTCCAGACCCACGGGGTCTCGGTCCAGGTCGAACTCTGGCCGGAGGTCACCTCCTTCGCCAGATCCATGCCCACCAGGCCGGCCCAGGCGGCGGCCCTGGCCTTCAACCCGTCGATGTCGAAGACGCCGTCCGGCGAATGCGCCACCACGGCGTTCGGCGCGCCGCCGACGCGGATATGAGCGGTGGCCGCGCGCGTGTCGACGCCGCTGATGGCGACGATGCCGCGCCGCTTGAGCCATTGGTCGAGGCCGCCTTCGGCGCGATAATTGGAAGGTTCGGTGATGCCGGCCTTGAAGACGGCGCCGACCGCACCCGCGCGCGTCGCGGGGTTCAGGTCCTCGATGTCCTCGCCGTTCGTCCCGACATTGCCGATATGCGGAAAGGTGAAGGTGACGATCTGGCCGGCATAGGACGGGTCGGTCAGGATCTCCTCGTAGCCGGTCAGCGCCGTGTTGAAACAGACTTCGCCGACCGCCTCGCCTTCCGCGCCGAGGCCACGCCCCTCGATCACCGTGCCGTCGGCGAGGACGAGGAGGGCGGTGGGCCTCTGTTGGCTCCAGGGCGCGGTGCTGGCCATCGGCGGTGTCCTTCGGTTCCGGCGCGTCGACACGGTCGGGCGCGTGACAGGGCGAGCGAACGCGCTTTTCGCGCAATTCGCGTGCCTCCTTAGATGATAGGCGCTAAGAAGGTGGTCAATAGGCGAGGGCGGCGGCGCGGTCAACCCGATGCGGCGCCCGGCGATCGGCAGGAAAAGGAGACGGCATGTCGCTGCGCGAGACAATCGACGAGGCGCTGAAGAATGCGCAGAAGGCGCGAGACGCCGAGCGCGTCTCGACGCTGAGGCTCGTCCGCGCGGCGATCCAGGCGAACGACATCGCCGGCCGCGGCGAGGGCCGCAAGGCGGCGGGAGACGGCGAGATCCTGCAGATACTGGCCAAGATGATAAAGCAGCGAGAGTAATCGGCCTCGGCCTTCGAGGCCGGCAAGCGGCCGGAACTGGCGGCCAAGGAGAGGGCAGAGATCGCGGTCATCCGTGAATTCATGCCCAAGCAGATGGACGATGCGGAAATCCGCGCCGCAGCCGAGCACGCGATCAAGGAGATCGGCGCGCAGGGCATACGCGACATGGGCAAGGTGATCGGCAGGCTCAAGGACCAATATGCCGGGCGAATGGACTTTGCCAAGGCAAGCGGTGTCGTGAAGGCCCTGCTCGGATAGAGCCGGCGGCGACAGGACGGGACCGGCCGAACCGACGGCAATGGAATAGCACGGCACTGCCTGATCCAGCCGTCTGTCGAGCCGCTCGCCTTACCGAATTGTAATTCCGCCGACAGATCCTGCCAATCGAGCGTCCGCAATAGAAGTCAGCTTGCCTGACTTGCGGACATCGATGTTTCCTTTCCTGTTGAGTTCCGGGTCCACCCTTGGCGCGCTATATGTAGCGTACACGGCCGCGTTTTATCTGCGCGTCACCACGGCCAGGGCGACAAATCCCATCGTGACGTCGAGGGGTGTGTATCCGGATCAGGATGCCCTGTTCGAATATCGCGGGCTGATCCATGTCCACAGCGACTACTCCCATGACGCTCGCGGTTCATACGATGAACTGTCGCGCGCCGCGCTCCGCCATGGCCTGGCCTTTCTGCTGGTAACCGATCACAACAATGCGGATGCCATTGCCGCGGGCGAGCAGGGTTGGAGAAATGGCGTTCTTCTGCTTACGGGGGTCGAGAGCGGACAGAGAGAAGGGTACATGCTTGTCGTCGATGTCGAGAACCATGCTCACATCGACGATTCGGGCAACGGCGACGCTTTGAAAGAATGCGTTCGGCAGGGAGGGTTCGGCCTCGTCGTGCATGCGGGAAATTGCCGGCGGCCGTGGAAGGGCGAAATCGATCCAGCGATAGCAGGCCTTGAGATACTGGACTATGCGGATCAACTCTACGATTGCTCCGCGTTCGCCAAGTTGAACGCCTTTCTCTTCTATCCGGCAAATCGCGCGCTCGCTTGCCTGCGGGTCTATCACAGGCCTGCGGAAACCCTTGCCAGATGGGACAGGGAAACGTCCAAGCGGCGCGTCGCGGGGTTTTATGGACCCAACATGCACCAGAACGTGAGGATATTCAGGTGGGAACCGAAGTTTCCGCCCGCCGATGCGGTAATGCCCCTGGCCAGCAACCACATCCTTTCGCGTCAACCGCTGACCGGAGATTTCCAGGCCGACAGGCGCGTCGTCTATGACGCAATAAGGAACGGCAACCTTTTCTTCGCGCTCGATATTCTAGGCGACAGCAACGGGTTCCGGTTCTCCGCCACCCAGGATGGCCGTAGCGCGATCATGGGAGAGACGCTTGTTGCCGGCGTTGAAACCGCCTTTTCGGTCCGGCTTCCGAGAATAGAAAGCAAGTCCCGGATCGAGATCGTGGTTTATCGAAACGGCGTCGAGTTGCTCCGCGGAACGGGTCGGGAGCTGGCTTTTCAAGCCAGCCAGGCGGGGGCGTACCGCGTCGAGGTGCTGGCCAGCGTCCCGACCTTTTTCGGACGGGGCAGGAGGGCGCCCTGGATATATTCAAATCCAATTTACCTCAGGCCATGAACCTGGCCCGCCGGTGCGGTCGCTCTATGACGCACGGTCTTTCCCCGGGCCTCTCGGCCGTGGTTCCTGACCACGACCTAGACATGCGGGAACGTCACCTTTGCCAGCAAGCCGGGGCTGGCGTCCTCCAGCGTCACATGGGCATCGTGGATATCGACGATCGCCCGTACCAGGCTCAGCCCGAGTCCTGTCCCCGGGGACGTCCGGCTTCGTTCGAGACGATAGAGGCGCTGGAACACCTTCTCGCGCTCATGGGGAGGAATTCCGGGGCCATTGTCCTCGACCCCGCTTATGACGGCATTTCCGCTTATCGTGGCGAAAAGGCGCACATCCGTGCCGGCCGGGCAGTGCCGAAGCGCATTCTCCACGAGGTTCGAGAAGAGCTGCATAAGCAGCTGGCGGTCGCCTTCGATGGTGCAGGGACCGGCAGACACGGAAGTCTCGACCGACATCCCCGCATCTTCGAGCGCACCTCCGAACAATTCGGCGACCTCCTCGATAACCTTGCTCAAGTCCACGCGCTCGAACCGGGCCCGGCGCGCGCCCGATTCGATCTGTGCAATCCTGAGCAAGGCCTCAAAGGTATTGTTGATCTGCTGCACCTCGGCATCGGCGGCGTTGATATCGTCGTCGGCCGACCGGCCACGGGCCAGCTTTCGGCGCGCTTCTTCCAGGCTGATCCCAAGGCGGTTCAGCGGGGTCTTAAGGTCGTGCGCTATGTCCGTGCTGACTTGCCGCATGCCCTCGACGTTGCTCTGCAGACGCCCCAGCGCGAGGTTTATATCGTTGGAAAGCATTGCGATATCGTCGCTCTTGCCATGCAGGGGAATTCTGGCAGCCAGGTCTCCGCGCGCGACCCTGTCCATCGTTTCGCGAACGGTCTGGAGGCGGCGCTCGGCACGAGCGGCAATCAATGTGCCCCCTGCCAGGGACAGCGCAAGCACGAGAATGGAGGTCCATGCGAGACTGCCGAGCGTAAGGTTCTCCAATTCTTCGATGTCACGATAGCTTTCGCCGACGACAAGCCTTGTGTCGCGAACAGGACCGGCAAAGATGCGATATTCCAGATGCGACCTTACTCCGACTGATGCGGCCGGCAGCGTGGACCATCCATCCGGTATGTCGATGAGAGGCATGTTTCCAACCAGCTTCGCCCCGTCGCTCCCGACTACCAGATAGACCCCGTTGTAATGTCTGGTCGCTTGCATGTTGTCGCGAACGGCATCGAGGAAATCGGTCCTGTCATCATCATATGTGCCTGCCAGAGACAGAAAAATCCGGCGGACCGTCTGGTCATGCTGCCGATACATGTCATGCTTGATGAGCTGATAGACGACCAAGCCGCTGAGGATGAACGCGCCGAGAAAGAGGACGCCGAAGGTGATCGCAAGGCGAAACGGCGTGCTGCGCGCCAGCTCACCTCGGCGCATGGAGGGCATAGCCGGTATTTCGTATCGTATGCAGCAGTGCCGTGCCGAATGGCCTGTCGATCTTGGCTCGAAGACGGCTGATGTGCGATTCAACGACCGTTGTGCCAGGGTCGAAGTTGATGCCCCATACCCTGTCCAGGAGCATGGTCCTCGTCAGGACGCGTCCGTCCGCGCGCATGAGCACTTCAAGC
>JBQCFA010000319.1:0-19796 GCA_051959695.1 Rhizobiaceae bacterium | reverse complement strand
AGCGTTCCCTCCGTTCCGTAGATCTCGATCGAAGCGTCGGCGGCGGCGAAGCACCAGCTCGTCGTCACCTCGGCGAACATGCCGCTATTGAAATGAAACGTCGCGGCGGCCGTGTCCTCGACGGGAAGTCCGAGTGCGGCGGCGGACGTTGCGGCGGATACCGATTTCGGTTCGCCGAACATCCAGCGCAGAAAATCGGCGGCATGCACGCCTTCGTCGAGCAGCGTACCGCCGCCGGAGCGCGTCGGATCGACAAACCAGCTCTTGCGGAAATCTTCCTCGAAGCCGTGGCCGTGCCCATGCCTGACGCGGCAGAGCGTCACCGTTCCGAGCGCACCTTTGGCGAGCAGAGACTTGATCTCGTGGTTGACCGGATCGAAGCGCTTGGGGAAGCTCTGCATGAACGGCACGCCGCTCTTTCCGACGATCCGCGCGATCTCCAGGCAGTCGTGTGCCGTTGCGCCGAGCGGCGTTTCGCAAAGGATCGGCAGGTTGTACCGGGAGGCTTGGCGGATCAATTCGGGATGTTCGTTCGTCGCCGAGCAGATGGCGACCGCATCCGAGCTGTCAAGCAACATCTCGAGGCTCTCGGCGACGCTCACTCCATGGCGTCCGGCAAGCGTCGCGGCTTTCGCACGGTCGTTGTCCCAGACGCCCGAGACGGCGACGCCTTCGCTCGGTAAAAGCGCCTTGATCCAGAAATTGGCGTGGTAGTGCTCGGCCCCAAGTACGGCGATGCGCAGGCTCATGGCCGTTCCTCCGCGACAAACCTGGCCGGCTTCTCCCGGCAGCCCGAGGCCGAAGCCCGATAGATCGCCTCCGCGACCTCGATCGAGGCGAGGCCGGCCTCCGGCGTGTCGTCGCGCGGCCCCTCGCCCCGGACAATCGAGAGCCAGTGGCGATGATGCGCCGCCCCGAAAGGCTCTGCCGCAAGCTCCGGCCTCACCCAATCCTCTCGGCCGGTGGCAGCGGGGGCATACAAGGCAGCGGGACCCAACTCGGTCCGCAGCCACGCGGTGCCTCTTTCGCCATAAACCTCTAGCCGGAACCGGTCGCAGCCTTGCGCCTCCGTATAGCTCATTTCGTGCGAAGCCATGACGCCGCCTGGCAGAAGATAGCCGGCAAGCGCATTGTCCTCGAGTCGCGACCACACCATACGGCCGTCCTTGAGCCGCCGTTCGGGCCGCGCCGTGGTGGTGCGCGCCGAGACCTCGGAGATCGCGCCGAACAGATGCCGGATCAGGTCGATGCCATGGACTCCAAGCTGCATGACGACGCCACCGGAGACATGGCCGGCCGTATAGAACCAGTCGTTCCAGTCGGCGCCCGGGGTGGCGTTGCGCATGCGGAGCGCATGGATCGGCCCGAGCGTTCCTTCGGCGAGCACGTGCTTCAGCCAGCAGACCTCCGGAAAATAGCGATGCATGAAACTGACCGTGAGCGTGGCGCTCGATGCCTTCTCCGCGGCGATGATCCCAAGGCACTCTTCGGCATCAAGGGCCATCGGCTTCTGCAGGAGCACGGCCTTGCCCGCGGCAAGCGCGTCGATGGCGATCGCGGCATGGGTGTCGTCGGGCGTTGCGACCACCACCGCGTCGATGGCGGGATCAGCCAGGACCACTCGATAGTCGGTCTCCCACCGGGCGATGCCAAGATCCACCGACCGGCGAGCCGCGTTTGCGGCACTACGTGAGACCAGCACGGTGACCTCGGCACCGCCGGCGGCGCGGATGCCGTTCACGTGATAGTCGGCGATGAAGCCGCCGCCGATCACCGCTACGGCGATCGGCGCGACGTCTGCTTGCGCCATGCGTCCTACTCCGCCGCCAAGGCGCCAGCCGGCACGGTCGCCTCGCTGGTCAAGGCTTCCACTTGCCGTCGACCTCGACGAGCGCCGGATCGATCGATTTCATCGGCTCCGAATAGCTGTAGTCCAGCGGGTCGCCTTCGCTCGGGATGCGGTTCGTGCTCTTCAGGAAGGTCTCGATCGCCTTCATGTCGTCGACATAGGCCTGGTCGAACTTCGCATCGAACGTGTAGTTCGAGATGATCGCCTTGTTCATCTCGATCGGCTGCTTCTCGTAGTCGGAGAAGATCTTGAGCGCCTCCGGCTGGTGGGCGGGATCGCTGACCCAGGCCTGCGCCTTCAGGAGAACGCCGACAAGCGCCTTGGTAGCGATGGGGTTCTTCCGGACCCAATCCTGCGACGCGACCCATACGGTGCGGTTGTTGGATATCTGGGCGTCCTCGCCCTTGTTGCCGGGGAAATAACTCTTCGTTCCGGTGTGAAGCAGTTCCATGTCCGCGCTCTGCAGCGCCTGGTACGGAAAGGGCTCCCAGTAGATGATCCCCTGAACCTCGTTGCTTTTCAGCGCGGCAAGTCCCTCGGGCGGCGCCAGGTTGACCGCTTGCAGCTTTGCGGGGTCGAGCCCGTATTTCTTCGCCAGATTGCCGAGCATGGCCCCCGAGGTGGAGCTGACGAGCAGGCCGATCTTGATCTTGTAGAGGTCCTCCGGCTTGTCGACCTTGGCATCCTTGCGCACAATGAGCTTTTCCAGTCCATGACTGACGGCGTTCGAGCCCAGCACGACGACCGGCACGCCGTTGTGCACCATGGCCACCGGAGGCAAATTGCCCGGCGTCCAAAGCTGGATCTGGTCGGCCAGAAGCGCTTCGCCGGCAAGATTCCCTGAACTGAACTGCTTGAACTCCACGTTCTTGAAGCCGGCGTCCGCGAACCAGCCTTTTTCCTTCGCCACGATGTGGACGAGGAAGGGAAGGTCCGGTCCGATGCTGATCGACAGCGAGTCCGTCTCGGGCTTGTCGGCGGCGTAGGCCGAGATCCCGGTAAATGTCGCCGCCAGGGCGCCGGCTGTCAGGCCGATAAAATGCCTGCGCAGAATATTCCCAATCATCTCCCATTCCTTTCTTGTCGTGATCGTTGATCGAATTTCTGATTTCCCATCGCTTACCGGCTGCCGTGCCAGCGTCCTGTCCATCGCTGGATGAAGGCCGCCAACGCGGCGTCCGTCACGAGGTTGAGCAGCCCGATGAGCAGGATGCCGACGATGATCACACTGACCGAGCCTCCGCTGTTTCGTTCGTTCATGATCATGAAGCCGAGCCCGCGATTGGCGGCGATGAGTTCGGCGGCGACCAGCACACCGAAGCTCAGCCCCCAGCCTATGCGCAGTCCCGTCGCCAGATCGGGCGCGGAGGCAGGGATACCGACATGGAAGAGAAGGCCGAACCCTTTGAGCCCGAAGCTGCGCGAGGCGCGGATCAGCGACGGCTCGATATGGGTGATCCCGTGATAGGCCGAGGTGACGACCGGAAAGAAGGCGCCAAGGAACACTATGAAGAATTTCGAAGGCTCGCCCAGTCCGAACCAGATGATGGCAAGCGGAATCCAGGCGAGCGGCGGGATCGGCCGCAGCAATTCGATGAGGGGGCGAGCCACGTAGCCGAAGCCGCGGTACCACCCGGCGGCGAAGCCTATCACCGTGCCGGCCGCTGCGCCCAGTACGAAGCCGCCTGTCACCCGGAAAAGACTCCACGCCATGTTGCCCAGGAATACGCTTGCCGGCAGGCGTTCCGCCGCTGATCGAATCGCGGTGATCGGACCCGGAAAGATGGTCGGGTCGATGGCGCCGAACCGCGTCGCGAGTTCCCACGTCACGAGGACGGCGACGATTCCCGCCAATCCCCATAGCGTGTCGCCGATGCGGGAATTCCCGCTCATTGCAGCGCCTCGCTCGATCCGCCGCCCCAGGGAAGCAAGAGCCTTTCGAGCGCGGCGAGGCCGCTGGAGATCAGGAAGCCGAGCACGCCGATAACCAGCATGCCGATGACGGTGATCTCGCTGCGATAGAAGCTGCGCGCCTCCATGATCAGCGCGCCGAGCCCCTGGAGGGTGCCGATCATCTCCGCCCCGACGATGACCATGAAGCCGACGCCGAGGGCGACGCGCGCTCCGGCGAACATGCGCGGCAGCGCCGCCGGCAAGACCACCTCGCGATATAGCGTCCAGCCGCTCACCCGGAACGAACGGGCGGCCCGAACAAGCGCCGGATCGACATATTTGACCCCGGCGACGACGTTGGAAAGCATCACCCAGAAGCAGCCATAGCCGATCAGGATGACCTTGGTGAGTTCCCCCGCTCCGAACCAGACGATTGCAAGCGGCAGGAGGCTGAGCGTCGCCACCGACCGAAAGAAGACGACCAGTGGCGCGGTCATCTTGTCGAGCACCGGGACGGCGCCGATGAGGAGGCCAAGAGGGACGGCGAGGGCGATCGCGGCCACATAACCCTGCAGGATACGCAGCACGGTCACGAGGATATGCGTCCAGATGGTCACGCCCGTCGGGAATCCCACGGTCGTCAGTTCGACCAGACCTCGCGCGATCCGGCTCGCCGGCGGAAATTCATAGGCCTTGAGGTATCCCTCGCGCACGCCGAGTTCCACACCGAGCAGGATCGCCGCGATCAGGGAAAGCGCGACCAGCGCCTGGACGAACTGTTGTCTCATGACGACAGCCCGCTCCAGATTTTCTCGTATAGCTCATTGAAGCGCCGGTCGGTTCGCGATCGTGGCCTCGGCAGGTCCACCGAGATATCGCGCGCGATCCGGCCCGGATGCGGCGCAAGCAGGATGACGCGGTCGGACAGGGTCAGCGCCTCGCCGATCGAATGCGTGATGAAGACCACCGTCTTCTGGCGTGCCTCCCATATGCGCAGGAGCTCCTGCTGCATCTCGATGCGCGTCAGTTCGTCGAGCGCCCCGAACGGCTCGTCCTTGAGCAGGATATCCGGATCGAGCGCCAGCGCGCGCGCGATGGCGATGCGCTGCTGCATGCCGCCGGACAACTCGCGCGGATATTTGCCCGCCGAGGCCTCCAAGCCGACCAATTGCAGCAGTTCGTACGCCCGCTCCATCTTTTCAGATTTGGCGAGCGGCAGGCTGCGCGCGCCGAAGGCGACGTTTTCCAGCGCTGTCAGCCAGGGAAAGAGCGCATGTTGCTGGAACACCACGCCCTGACCCTGCCCGGGCCCGATCACTCTGCGGCCGGCGATAAATACCTCGCCGCCGCTGGCCGCATCGAGACCCGCGATGATGTTGAGCAGCGTGGTCTTGCCGCATCCGCTGCGGCCGACGATAGAAACGAACTGGTTGGCGGCGATGGACAGATTGATGTCCTCGAGCACCGCAGCCTGTCCCCCGCCGCGGACATCGAACCGCTTCTGGATGTGACGGATGTCGATCATCGGCGGCGCGCCGATCGCGGACGCCCTGTCCGTGCCGCTCTCAGCCTTCGGCATCGCCGACGCTCCACCCTCTATCCAGGCCACGTTCATTCAAAGCCACTATCGCCCACGCGTGGGCCATCATATTTCCCCTCCACGCATTGTAAAGATGCAATTTATACCTTTTGAATACAATGCTCATTCATTTCCGGGGAAATGCGATATAGGAAGGCCCGTGGCAACAGGTTTGGGCCTCATCGAGTCGGCCAGTGCATTGCACGCGCGCGATTTGCAATGTATCCGCGTCCTCCAGGGTCCGCCGGCAGGAAAGGGAGCCGGAAAGTGAAGAAATCCTCGTCAGACCTTGTTCTCAGGTCGCTGCGCGATCTGATCGACGGGCTGGAGGACGGGGCGCGCCTGCCTACCGTCCGGGAACTGATGCGCAGCTTCCACGTCAGCCAGGCGGCGGTGCAGCGTGCCTTCGGCGCCCTTGCGGCGAAAGGACTGGTTTCCTCACAGGTCGGGCGGGGAACTTTCGTGACCCGCTCGGGCGGGGCGCAAGGTGTGCCGGAAAGAATCGGCGCAGGGCTCGACAGCCTGCTCATCCTCTCCAATGCCAGCATGAACCAGCGCTGCGCGCTCGTGCAGAACCATATCGTCGAAGAGATAGCGGCCGGCGGCAGCAAGGTCGTGCAGATGTCCTATCACCACACGGGACATCTGCTCGAAATCCTCGGTTCGCTGCCGCACTTCGATGCCGCGATCCGGCAATCCCACTACGAGCACATACCGGTTCGCCTGCTGCACCTGCTGCAGACCAAGGCGACGGCGCTTGCCGTGGACGGCCATTCCCTTTCGGGAGTCGACGTCGACCGGATCGGCACCGACTGGGAGGACGCGCTGCAACTGGCCCTGACGCATCTTGAAGGGCTCGGACACCGGGAGATAGGGCTGATCTCCCTCGACGCGATGGCGCAGCCGATCCTGAGCGTCAGGCGTGCTTTCGAGCGGACCGCGCGGGACCGGAAGCGGGATCTTCGACTTCATCCGCCGATTCTCTTGAAAAACGTGGAGCATCCCAGCCAGAATGTCGGCGCAGCCCTCGAGGAGGCCCTGACGGGACTTCGCGGATCCGACGGCCGGCTTCCCTTTACGGGAGTCGTCCTGATCGGCATATCCGACACGTTCGGAGCCGCCCAAGCGCTGAAGAAGCTAGGTATCCCCGTTCCAGGCGCGCTCAGCGTCTATGTGCTCGGACATCGCGATGTCGCCACAGAGCATCTCGACCGCTTCACCATCGCGGGAAGTTCCCACAAAGACGCCGCCGAGCAATTAATCCTGACCCTCCGGAACCGACTCATCGCACCGTCGGCCCCTCCGCAGATCGTCTACCTGCCGTGCGGCGAAACGGTACGCGACAGCACCGCCGCACCAGGCTGACCGTTTCGCCTCCCGCTTCGAATTCGTTTGCCATGTCCTGCGCCTGAATCTAAATACAATATGTATTGTATTGTTCGAGGTTCGGATGCCTACCCAAGCTCTTCCCGAACGGCTGACGCCGCTTGCATCCCGTCTGGGCTACCGGAGCCACTACGGGGACATTCACAACCATTGCGGCTTGTCCTACGGCCATGGCCGGCTCGAGGACGCGCTGAGCCGGGCAAGGCGCCAGCTTGATTTCGTATCGGTGACCGGCCATGCCTACTGGCCGGACATGCCGATGGACGATCCGCGCGTCGCGCACATCGTCGATTTCCATGTGAAGGGGTTCGCACGGCTGCAGCGGCTGTGGCCTGCCCATTTCGACGTGCTGGCGCGCTATGCGCGGCCGGGCAGCTTCACGGTATTCCCGGGCTACGAGATTCATTCCTGCGAGCACGGCGACTATACGATTGTCTTCCGCGACCTGGACCAGCGCGAGCTTTTCAAGGTCGACAGCCCTGCTGAATTGCGCGCGGTGCTTGAGCAACACTATCCGGGTCGCGCCCTGGCCTTCCCGCACCATATCGGCTACCGTCGCGGCGCCCGCGGAATCAATTGGGATTCCTTCGACGAAGCGCTTTCCCCCGTGCTGGAGATGATCTCGATGCACGGCTGCTCGGAAGCGTCGCTGGGAGACCGTCCCTTCCTGCATTCCATGGGTCCGAGCGACGGCAACTCGACAATGCGCCACGGGTTGGGTCTCGGGCATACGTTCGGCGTACTCGGCAACACGGACCATCACAGCGCCTATCCCGGCTCGTACGGGCACGGCCGGTCGGCGGTCTATGCGGCCGAAAACACACCGACTGCCCTCTGGGAGGCCTTGTTCGCGCGGCGGACGAACGCACTCACCGGCGACTGCATCCATCTCTTCGCCACTATAGGCGATGCACCTCAGGGAAGCATCGTCCCCCCGATGAAACGCCCGGCCATGCAAATCGAAGCGATCGGCGGGAGCTTCATCGATTTCATCGACATCATCCGCAACGAACACATCGTGGCTCGGATAACGCCCGATCTCTCTCCGAATCCGGTAGATTCTTCCGACCGGTTCCAGACCCTTTTCTCCGTCGAGCTCGGATGGGGCGCGCGGGGACGTCATTTCGATTGGGAAGGTTCCGTCGAGGTGAAGGGGGGTCGCATAATCTCCATCGAGCCCCGCTTTCGCGGACCGGAGATCGTCTCCCCGCTGGAGGGCGCGGACGAAGCGGCAGCGGAAGAAGAGATTGATGTCGAGGGCGACAGAATCCGCTTCCGGGTTCGCTCGCACGCCAATCCCAACAACGTCACGCCGGCCACTCAGGCCTTCGCCGCGCGCGTGGAGCTTTCCCCCGAGGCGGAGTTTCTCGCCGATTTCAACGGAAAACGGGTGACTGTCACCGCTGAGCGCCTGCGGCAGGGCGCGCTTTCTGGTAATCTCGGTCCGATCGACAGCCCTGCTTACCGTTTTCATCCCTTGCCCGCGCCCGAACAGTGGCAATGGCGCGGCTGTGTCGAACTCGACGATCTGACGGCGGGCGACCGCCTGTACCTGCGCCTCAGGCAGTCGAACGGACAATGGGCTTGGACGAGCCCTTTCTTCTGCCGGGACGACAAGGGGCCGCGGCCAGAGGAAACACGCTTCGATTGAAGTGGCCTGGGCGCAAACGCTTGGGCTGTCCTTCGAACTCGGTGGCCATGGGTTCCTGCAATCATCAGAAGCAAGCAATCGGCTCACCCCGCGTGCGTTTACACGCTTTATTGCTCAGTTAAGCCTAACTGCAGCGGATTATGCTCGGGTCCTACGCAAACAAGCAACCTGATGCGGGGCGGCCAAAGTCGCGAAGCGTCGGCAGCCGCGGCATGCCTGGATA
Organism: Rhizobiaceae bacterium; assembly: GCA_051959695.1. Taxonomy (GTDB): domain Bacteria; phylum Pseudomonadota; class Alphaproteobacteria; order Rhizobiales; family Rhizobiaceae; genus Mesorhizobium_L. The sequence goes on along the minus strand of JBQCFA010000319.1, from coordinate 11,215 downwards.
GGCGATGCCGACCAGCCGGTTCCCGGCGTCCCGGCTACAGGAACGTTGGCCGTAACCCGATTGCCATACTTGCTACTTGTCAGCAGATACCGATAGCCTCCTCCAGGCGGCGCGCGATATCGAGGAGGTAGATATCCTCGTGCCAGCGCCCAACGAGTTGCAGGCCGATCGGAAGCCCCTCTCCCGTTTTTCCGCAAGGCAGCGACAAAGCTGGATGGCCCGTGAGGTTGAAAGGGAAGGTGTAGGGATACCAGGCGCCACGGATCGTGCCGGCTGGCTTTCCCGCGATTTCGATGGGCCCGAGCGGGTCAAGCCCGACGGGCAGGGCCGGCGCAGACAGGGTCGGCGAGGCGATTACGTCGAAGCGCGCCAGGATGTCCTGGACCTTCAGAAAGCAGTCCGTGCGGGCGAACTGCGCCCGGCAGAGATCCGCGGCGCTATAGGCGCGGCCTGCCTCGATCGTCGCAAGCAGCGTCGGGTCGAGCTTCGCCGGTGCGCGCGCCGCATGGCCGCCAAGCCGCGCAAGGAGAAGCGAGCGCAGCAGCACCAGGAAATGCGGCTCAAGCCCGACGAGGTCGAGTTCGATGGGCTCGACGATCATGCCCAGCGCCTCCGCCTGCTTCATGGCCGCAATGACCGCTGCCTCGACTTCAGGGTCGAGGATGTTGCCGCAGCGCAGGAGCAGTGCGACGCGCGGTTGCTCCGCCCGGGCAAGCACGCGCAGCGGGAATGTTCCGGTCTGGCCGTAGGGATCGCGCCGGTCGGGGCCGAGCAGAGCGTCGAACATCAGGCGTGTATCGGCGACATTCCGCGCCATCGGGCCGACGAAGGAATTTGCGCCGAAGAGATCCGGGGCCTGAAGGTTCGGGATTGCGCCCAGCGTGGCCTTGAACCCGACCACGCCGCAACAGGCAGCGGGAATCCGGATTGAGCCGCCCCCGTCGGAGCCGAGCGCAAGCTGACCCATGCCCGCCGCCACCGCGACCGCCGCGCCTCCGGAGGAGCCGCCACAGGTATGGTCGGGGCTGACGGGATTGAGCGTGCGCCCGAAGAAGGGGCCTTCGGTGAAGGGCTTGTGCCCGAATTCCGGTGTCGTGGTCTTGCCGATGAGGATCGCTCCCGCGGCCCGCGCCCGCGCCACCGCCACCGCATCGGCCTTCGGCACGTTGCCGGCAAAAAGCGCGCAGCCCTGTGTGGTCGCCACACCCTCGGTATTGGTCAGGTCCTTCACCGAGAACGGGATGCCGTGCAGCGGGCCGAGCGGCGTTCCGCTCGCGAGCTTCGCCTCGGCCGCCTTCGCCTCGGCGCGGGCCCGTTCGGCGGAAACCGCGAGGAAGGCGTTCAGCCCGGCCTTCTCCTCGATCCGCGCGAGCGCGGTCTCGACGGCCTCGACGGGCGAGACCGCCTTCATCCGGATCGCCGCCGCGAGGTCGACGGCGGAAAGGTCGGGGATGGCGGTCATGCGAGATCCTCCTTACCGGCCAACGTATTGGCGGGCGGTCCGCGGTCGGCGTTCATCACGTATTGCGCACCAGCGCAGGGATTTTCGTGCATCCGATGTCGGCCATGAAGAGATCGGTCTCCGTTCGGAGGGAGATGTCGTTGAGATAACGGGGCAGCAATTGGCAGCGGGCCAAGGCGTCCTCGTTGCGGAAGAGTCCCGTTTCGTCGTCCACACCGCCTTCGATGAAGTCGAAGAGGAACGCGGGCAGGACACGCTTCGCCGCATTCCGCACGTCATTGACGTTCACGGCGCTTTCGATGGGGCCCGCCATCATGGCCTCCGCAACAGGCGGCGGCCGGTGGCGGGCGAATCGGCGATGGCGCTCACCCGAACCGCCTCAGATCATCCAGCGGCCGCCGTCGATCAGCAGCGTCTGGCCGGTAACGTAGCGGGCATCGTCGCTTGCCAGGAAAGCGACGCAGCCGGCGACGTCCTCCGGCCCGGCGACGAAACCGGCGGGCGTCGCCGCCTTGATCCGCTCGATGACGGCCGGGTCCACCCTTTCATGGGCGCGCGTGCGGATCGCGCCGGGTGCCACGGCGTTGACGGTGACGCGGTGCGCTGCAAGCTCGCGTGCGAGCGCGCGGGTGAAGCCGACGATGCCCATCTTGGCCGCGGCGTAGTCGCTCAGCCCCACATCGCCCACGAGCGCGGCATCGCTCGACATGTTGACTATCCGTCCTCCGCGCTCGCGCATAGCCGGCACCACCAGCCGTGACATCCGCATCGCGGCGAACAGCGAAACCTCGATCACGAAGCGCCAGACCTCCTCCTGCGATTCGTGGAACTCAGCCGCCCGCTCGCGCCCGCTCTGGCCGACATTGTTGAAGAGGACGTCGACCGGACCGAAGGCGGTCACCGTTTGCCGATGGAAATCCGCGAGCACGGCGGCATCCGTGCAGTCGCCGGCGACCGTCAGCAGTCGGCTTCCGGGATAGGCTCCGAGGTTTTCGGCGAAGCCGTCGGCCTCCCGGTCGATCACCGCGACGCGGGCGCCCTCGTCGAGGAAGCGGCATGCCGTGGCGGCGCCTATGCCGTGGGCGGCTCCGGTAATCGCGACGACCTTGCCCGTGAAACGTCCGGCGCTCATGGGTTTGCTCCTCAATGGAAGGTCCGGCCGCCGTCGACGGCGATGGCCGTGCCGGTGACGTAGGAGGATTCCGCGCTTGAGAGCCAGAGGATTGCCGCCGCGATTTCCGCCGGCGCCGCGATGCGGTGCAGGGCGTAGCGCGCGCGCGCAGCCTCGTAGGTGGCCGCCGGATCGGGCTCGGCATCGATGCTGGAGCGGAACAGTTCCGTCTCGACCGCACCGGGACAGACCGTGTTGACTCGGACGCCGAATTCGGCCGCCTCGATCGCCAGCGCCTTGCAGGCCATCTGCAGCCCAGCCTTGGAAGCGCAATAGGCCGTGCGGTGCTTCAGCGGCGAAAGACCGGCCCCAGAGGAGACGCTGACGACAGTGCCGCCGCCAGCCGCCTTAAGATGCGGGAAGGCCGCCTGCATTACCAGAAGCGGTCCGGTCAGATTGATGGCGATGACGCGATTCCAGTCGGCCGGCGCCATGGTCTCGATGTCGGCGACCAGGTCGATGCCGGCGGCGTTGACGACGCCGTCTAGGCCGCCGAGCGCGGCGGCGGCTTCGGCGACCGCTGCGGTGACCGATGCCGGATCAGTCACGTCGGCCGGAAAGCCTGAAAGCTTCTCCGGACCGGCTTCGGCAACCAGCACGGCCAATGCGCCTTCATCGCGATCGAGCCCGGCGATGCGTGCACCCTCGGCGATGAAACGCGCCGCCGTGGCCTTGCCGATGCCTCCCGCGGCGCCGGCGATAAGGATGCGCCTCCCTGTCAGCGCGCCGCTCATCGTCCCGCCTCCGCCCGCGCCTTCTCAAGCCCGGGCCGCATATCCTCGACCATCTGGTCGCAGCGGCCGATCCACACATCCTTGTGCTTCAGAGCATGCTCGATCAGCCCCTCCAGCACCTTGATGCGCGAGGGCTGGCCGATGATCTGGGGATGCATGCCGACCATCATCATGCGGCCTTCGGCGTAGAGTACGTCGAATTCACTCGTCCAGGCTTCCAGCAGAGCCGAGGGAGCCTGCATTGTGCGGCCGGGAAGTACGATCGAGTATTGGAAGAAGGGCGCGTCATCGAGCACCCAGCGGAAGGGCAACTCGACGATCTTTGTCTGCTTGCCGTCGACCTCGTGCAGATAGGGCGAGTCGTCGTCGAAGAAATTGGAGGAATAGTCGAATCCGTACTCGACCAGCATCGGCATGGTAATCGGGCTAATCTCGGCAGCAGGCGAGCGCCAGCCACGCGGCGCGTGGCCGCTGACCCGCTTTATCGATTGGAACGCCTTCTCCATCTCCTCGCGTTCCTGTTCGGGCGACAGGTTCAGTATCCAGGCGTGGCTATAGCTGTGATGGGCGATCTCGTGACCCCGCCGGAGGATATCCTCCATTAGTGCCTGGCGCTGGTCGATCACGATTCCCGGCACGAAGAAGGTGGTCTTCAGTCCGTATCGGTCGAGCAGGTCAAGTATGCGGCCGGTGCCGATCTTCCAGCCATACGCGCCTTGCGACATCAGGATGGGCCGACCGGCATAGGCGGGATCGCGGGCGGTCCACATCGTTTCGGCGTCGAGATCGAAAGTGAGAAAAAGCGGAAAGCCTTTGCTGGTCAGCGGCATTGTTCGGCCTTCTTTCAGATGAAACGGTGGAAGCCGAAGCGCCGTTCGGCCAGGATCAGCGCAAGCCCGGTGATGACGATGAGCAGCGTCGAGACCGCCGCCACGCTCGGGTCGACTCCCATCTCCACCGAGGAGAAGATCAACACCGGCAGCGTTGTCTGGTCTGCCCGGATCAGAAAGATCGTCACGGGTACATTGTCGAGAGAGGTGACGAAGGCGAAAAGCGAGCCGGCCACGAGCCCGGGGCTGATCAGCGGCAGCGTCACCAGGCGGAAGCTTTCCAACCCCGTAGCGCCCAGAACTCTTGCCGCCTCCTCCAGCGATGGGTCGAGCCCGGCAAGGCCCGACAGCGCCGAGCGGACGATATAGGGAACTGTGATCACGATATGAGCGATCAGGAGGCCGAGGAGGCTGCCGCGCAGCCCGATCACTGCGTAGTATTGCAGCATGGCCACGCCGATCACCACGGAGGGCAGGATCAGGGGCGCCATCAGGAACGACGTCACCGCTTGCGCTCCCGGCACCATCTTGTGGGCGAGCGCGTAGGCGGCGGCAACGCCGAGAACGAGCGAGCCGGCCGTAGAACCGACCGCCAGGAAAAGGCTCAGGCGGATGGCCGAAAGATAGGTCGGGTCGCTCAGAACCTTTGCGAACCAGGCGAGCGTCAGCCCTCTCGGAGGGATGGTCAGGTATGAGGTCGTGCTGAATGCCGCGAGCACGACCACGATCACCGGTATCTGCAGGAAAACGACGACGGCGAGACCGACGGTCGTCGTCAGCTTGCCGGGAGCAAAGTCGCTCATGATGCACCCGCCCAGCGCCGGGTGATCCGCCCCGACAGCCAGACGATGCCGATGGCGACGAGGGTGAGTGTGAAGGCAAGTGCCGAGCCGGTGGGCCAATCCAGCGTCTGGAGGTATTCGTCGTAGATCACCGTCGCCATTACCCGGTAGGTTGGCCCCCCGAGCATGCGCGGCGCCACGAGCGCGCTGATCGTCAGCACGAAAACCAGGATCGAGCCGGCGAGGATACCCGGCAACGTCAGAGGCAGCGTCACGGACGTGAACACATGCAGACGGTTGGAACCCAGCGTCGCAGCGGCCGCCTCAACGTCGCGAGGGATGTTCTGGATGGAGGCGGCCAGCATCAGTACCATGAAGGGGAGGAATATAGGGGTCAGCCCGATCATGAGCCCGGTCAGGTTGAACATCAGCTTCAGCGGCGTCTCGATCACCCCCATCTCGATCAGCAGGTTGTTGACGAGCCCGCGATTGGTCAGGAGTACGATCCAGCCGAAGGAGCGCACGACCAGGTTGAGCATCATCGGGAAGATGACGAGCAGTAGGAGAGACAGACGCCACCTCACCGGTCCGCGCGCGATAAGGTAGGCGAGCGGATAGCCGAAGACGAGACAGGCGAAAGTGACGCCGAGCCCGAGCTTCAGCGTCCGCCATACCACCTCACGGTAGTATCCATCCGTGACGATGACCGTGTAGTTCTCCAGTGTCCATGATCGGGTGTCGATCCCGGAGCCGGGAACGTATTCGTGGAAGCTGGTCGGCAGCATGAGAAGGACTGGCGCCACGAAAAACAGCAGGAGCACCAGCATAAGAGGTGTGGTGAGCGCAAGGCCGGTGCGCGTCGCGGTCATGACGCCGCCTCTGCCGGCATAGCGAATACGGCGCCTGGATCCACTCCGAGGCGGATGGAGGCACCGACCGCGAGCGCGGCGTCCGCCCCGGTCGACGGCGCCTCGGTTATCAACTCCACGTCGTCGGCGACGCGAACGAGATACTGCACGCGTGCGCCGGTGAAGGAGCGCACCAGCACGGTGCCGGAAAGGCAAATGCCGCCCGGTTCGGTTGCGCCATCGATACGTATCGCCTCCTGCCGGATGACGACCTGCACGGGCGAGCCGGCCGGCACCGTGAGATCGGCTACGCGCAGGAGAAGGTCGCGTCCGACGCGAACGCTGCCGCCTCGCGCGTCACGCGTCTCGACGACGCCGGACACGCGGTTCGGCCGGCCGATGAAGCCCGCCACGAACGCGGTCGCCGGGCGATGGTAGACGTCTTCTGGGGTACCGAACTGCTGCATGAAACCGCCGGCCAGCACGCAGACGCGATCGGACATGGAAAGCGCCTCGCCCTGGTCGTGCGTGACGAAGAGCGTGGAGATGCCGAGGGTGCGCTGCAGGCGCTTGAGCTCGACCTGCATCTCGTCGCGAAGCTGCGCGTCGAGGTTGGAGAGCGGCTCGTCGAGCAGCAGCAGTCGAGGGCGGGGCGCGAGAGCCCGCGCGATGGCGATGCGCTGCTGCTGCCCGCCGGAGAGCTGTTGGGGAAAGCGGCTTCCGAAGGAATCGAGCCGCACCATCGCCAGCGCCTCGCGCACGCCCGTTTCGAGAGCCGTGCCCGAAACGCCCCGGCGACGCAGTCCGAACGCGATATTTTCGAAGACGTTCAGATGCGGAAACAGCGCGTAGGACTGGAAGACGAGCCCTATGTCCCGCTTGTTCGGGGGCAGCCGCGTGACATCATCGGGACCGATGAGGATGCGCCCGGCGCTCGGCTGGACCAACCCCGCCACCATGCGCAGGATCGTGGTCTTGCCGCAGCCGGAGGGCCCGAGGAGGGAGACGAACTCACCTTCCGCTACAGCGAGCGAAAACTTCCTGACCACGGCCGTATTGCCATAGGCCTTGGAAAGTCGCTCAAGAGACAGTGCACTCATCGGTCGACGCTGTCCGCCCGTGAGCTACCGAGCCACCTCCCGTTGCCAGCGGTGACTCCATTCCGGCAGGTTCTTGGCGATCACCTGCGGATCGATGAACCATGTGTTCTTCAAGGTCTCCCCATAAGGGACGATCTTGGCGACCTTGTCCGAGAGCTTGACCTTGGTGTTGACCGCACCGATGACGGCCATTTCGGAAAAGCATTTCTGGCTCTCGGGCGAGAGGGCTTGGTCGATGAACTTGTAGGCGAGGTCGGGATGCTTGGCGCCCTTCGGGATGACGAGGGTGGGCAGGATCCCGACCGCGCCTTCCTTGGGATAGGCGACCGCGAGCGACAGTCCCTTCGCCGCCGCCGCAGCCGCGTTATTGGGGTACCAGACGGCGATGACGATCTCGCCGCGCTCAAAAAGCGAAACCACCTGGTTGGCCTGCGTGTAGAGGACGACGGAACCCTTGGCGAGCGGTTCGATCGCCTTTAGGCCGGGGTCGATGTTGTCGGGGGTGCCGCCCTTCATCTTGTTGAGCGCCAGAAGGAATTCGTAGCCGGATGTGCCGCTGATGTCGCCGATCACGTATTTGCCGGCGTATTGCGGATCGAACAGATCGAGCCAGGAGGTCGGCGGCGTCTTCACCACCTTCGGGTCATAGACAATGGTCGTGGCGCTCACCATGGCGGCGACATAGCCGTCGTCCTTGCCCCAGGCGCTCGGGATGATCTCGTCGGCGTGGGAAAGTTTCGACCGGTCGAGCCGCGTGTTGAGGTTTTCGCCGTTGGTCTGGGCGGAAAGGCCGTCATCCAGGTAGACGACGTCGAAATCCGGATTGCCTGCCGTGGCACGCAACGCGGCGGCGGTCTGCGAGGAACTGTTGAGCTTGACCGCGACCGTAGCTCCGGTCGCCTTCTCGAAGGGGGCGATCTGGCAGGCCTTCACGGCATCGGCGAAGGAGCCGCCATAGGAAGCGAGAACGAGTTCTTCCGCCCGCGCTGAGGCATGGCTCGCACACAGAGCGACAAAGGCAGTCGCGACGTAAAGCATGTGACGCATGGTGTTGCTCCCCTGTCTATTGACATCCTGCCTCCCGCTGTTCCGCGGTTGCCGGCATAGTCGAAGGGAATTACCTATCGACCGGGAATGCAGCATGGCACGGCTAGATTTATATTTCAAGAAAGATAAATGAAAGATATCCTGGCGACGCTTCGCAGAGTGGGGCCGCACAGGTTTGACGAAGGCGTCTAGGAGAATCGCATGCGCAACGATGCTGCTCGGAGCCTCCCTTCTGGGGCGGTCGAGATGCTTTGGGAAAACGACCGCGTCGGCGCCGGGATGCAGCGCTGGCGGCGGGAATTTCCCGATGTCGACTGTTCAGGCAAGGCGGTCGTCGGCCGGCTACTGCATCTCAACGAGGTATTCCTGGCGGAGATCAACCGCACGCTTGCCAGGCATCGCCTGAAATATCCGGCCTATGCGGTCCTCGCGACCCTACGCGTCGAGGGCGCGCCCTACCGTATGTCGCCGAAGGCGCTGCTCGACACGCTCATCTTGACCTCGGGAGGGTTGTCTAACCTTCTGCGCCGATTGGAGAAGGCAGGCCATATCCGGCGAATGGCGGACGAAACCGACGGCCGGGGCGTGATCGTCGAACTTACGGAAAGCGGCCGCAGGATCGTCGAACCGGCCATGCGTGACCATGCCATGACCGAGCGCCGGCTTGTCGCCATGTTGTCGTCGGCAGAGGAGAACCAGGTATCGAGCGCGTTGGGAAAGATGATGCTCGGGAAGCTTTAGCCTACGGTTCGCTGCATGAAGCAGGACATTGTGGCTGGAAATTACTCTGAACCGGTCGCAAGACGACAGGCCAGCGACCGATGGTCTCCGCGGCTCCCTCGCCCGGGCCGCGCCCATGATGCTACGGCGGAGGGAAAGGGGCCGAGGCCGGCACGATAATGACGACGCTGCCGTCGGCTGTCGGGAATACCTGGTTGGGCACACTCAAATGGTTCGCAGTACCCATCGGCGCGCGAATGACCGCGTCGATCCAGTATTCGGAGTAGAAATAATTCAGGAGGTGAGCCGAACTGAGGAGCAGCAAGGTCTCAACGCGCTGACCAAGGCCAGTCTTTTCGCGACTGTAGAGCGCCGCCGCTTCAGTCGAAACAAAGCCGGCAAAAGGCCGACAGTGCGGTGACCCCTCTCCGCAATCTTGGCCATGCAATCAAGGTGACGTCCGGGTCGATGACAGGCCAGACAGCGGCAGGGCTCCGCACCGTGTCTACAGCGGCCGCACCATCGCCGGCCAGTCGCGGACCTCCGAAATGGAAATACCGCTTCGGCCCCTCTATCAATGCGCTCGATGAGGCCGTGACTGGGACCAATGAGTCCTGCGACGATCGGGAAGCAGACCAGGATCCACCATGAGCGATTCCTCCCGGAACGATAGGGGCATCCGAGTCAAAACCGTCGAGGCGTAGCGTTGGCCCGAATTGACAATAACGAAGTCGACGCGGCGATGAACATCCGGACACTGCCATCCCTGTCATGTGCCAATGTAAGGTTCGCCGGGCGAAGCGGGGTGTTGACCCGATCTATTTCATTGCCATCCGGTGAATAGACCCTCACGCCTGGTGTAGCCGTCAGCATGGCGGCGTAGACGTTTCCGTTGCTGTCGACCTCTATTCCATCCGGTCCGCCGCCTTCCCCCGCGAGATCGACGAAGACCTGGCGGTTGCCGAGCTTCCCGTCGGCCTGAATGTCGTAGCGCACGATCTGAACCTCGACGAAGCGTGGAGGAAGATGAGAAACGGTCCTTCTGTCGAACCAGATGAAATTGTTCTCGACAACATAAAGATACCGGCCATCCGGACTCACAGCCAGACCGTTGGGTCGCGAACATTCCGCGATCACGAGTTCAACCGTCCCGTCGGTGTCGATGCGGTAGACACCCATCACAGGTTGCTCGATCGCTTCGTGGCCGATATAGCGCGGATCGGTGAAGTACACCCGATCCTCGGCGTCGACGTCGACGTCATTTGGTGCGTTGAACGGCTTGCCGTTGAACAGTCCGCCTATGATTGTGCTACGCCGGGTGTTCAAGTCGATGCGAGAAACGCAGCGGCCGCCGAAATCGGCGCCATGAGCAACGATCATCCGTCCCTTGCTATCGAAGACGATGCCGTTGGACATTGAACTCGTCGACAATAAAACTTCTGTTGTCCCGGTCGCCGGGTCCCAGGCGAAAAGGTGACCTCCTTGCATTCCGCTCAACCATGTCGTGGTGATGTCACTGAAATAGATGCGTCCGTCTGGGCCCTGGGAAGGTCCCTCCAACCAAAAGCCCCCGTCGAACTCTGTTCTCAGTTCGGCATCGCTCGGGAAAATCAGCCCGGAACCGCCATAGGTCATTCTTTTCCCCTTTCCTCTGGGCTGGCACCGTGCCGTCTGGCCCGGGACGACTTCTTCAAGGATAGCGATCGGGCTCGTCCCCGACGAGGGACTCGGAGTCCAGCCAAACCCAGTCTACGCACGTCCTGGCATTCCGCGCCATGCCCGCGCAGGACGGCCGCGGTTGCAGCAGCCGATGCTCCTCATGATAATACCGCACGGTCAGGTGATCGGAGAACGCGCGAGAGGGCAGACGCCCCTGCCTGTCGCGGGACGCCTGCCGAAAATGATTGAAAATGGAGATTTCGTGGCCATCCAACACTCGCCCGAATTTCTGAATGCCCCTGGCAGGGTCGAAAGCACAGACCGCGCACTTGAGCGCGCCGCTCTGCGGCTGTTGACCGGGGGCAGGTTACTCTCCGGGTTCACATTGCAACAGGTGGGTGACGAAGCAGGGGTAACCAAGGGCCTCGTCTACCACTATTTCGGTGATCGGCAGGCGCTTCTCCGCTCGGCGTTGCGACACGGGGCGATGGAGTTGCAGGACGTGATCCGAGCCATCCCGTATTCGAGCTACGATCGGCGCATCGGCGCGTTCGCCAAGGCGGCGTTGATCTACCCTGCCGCGGTTCAGTTGATGACGCTTCTTCTCATCGATCGGGATCCAAGATTGCATTTTATGCCGCTTCGCGGGCTGATGATGCAGAGTTTTGAGCGTGACGTCCGAGAGGGACGCCTTCCGGCAGATGCTGACTTTGAGGCCTTGTTGGGCCTGCAGAATTCGCTGGTCTACGGCTATGTTCTGTTCCGCGATGGAATGGCGCGTCAGATGGGAGCGCAGCGCAGCGTACTCGACGAACGATTTCGACGATTTGTTTCCACGGTCGGCCGACGGGCTGCCCTGGTC